>JAUHVS010000162.1 GCA_030424955.1 bacterium
CTGCCCGGTCAGGGCGCGCAGGGCGGCCGGCAGGTCCGCCTCAGCCGCGGCGGGGCCAACGCCAAAGCCAGGCCACGGCGCGACCTCACCCCAGGCCACGCGGCCGGCGCTGTCGTGCAGGGCGATCCACCAGCCCGTGCGGGCGTCGAAGCGGCCCTGCGCCGTGGTGATGGGCCGGGCGAAGGGCAGCCGGTACGGCCGCGCCTCGGCGCGGATCACCGTGGCGGGCCGGGTGTCGAGGGCGGCGCTCACAGCAGCACCCCCACGCTCAGCAGCAGGCCGTACACCAGCTCCAGCCGGGCGGTGGCGCCCAGCCACGGGTTGAGGGCCGCGCCGTCGGTGCGGCGCAGCGCGCGCACGGCCTTCGCGGCCAGCGGCAGGCTCAGCAGCGGCAGCGCCCAGCCCCAGCCCGCGCCGGCGATCACGTAGCCCACCGGCACGGCGTAGGCGAACGCCACCAGCGCCACGTACTCGAGGCGCCCGAAGCCCTCGCCGAAGCGCACCACCACCGTGCGCTTCCCGGCGCGGGCGTCGCCCACGCGGTCGCGCAGGTTGTTGACCACCAGGATCGCCGTGGCCAGCGCCCCGACCGCCGCGCCCGCCCACCACGCCGCCGCGGGGGCGGCCCCGCCCTGCACCCAGTAGGTGCCCACGGTGGCGCCGAAGCCGAAGAACAGCAGCACGAACAGGTCGCCCAGCCCGTGGTAGCCCAGGGGGAAGGGCCCGGCGGTGTAGGCGATGGCCGACAGCACGCTGGCCACGCCCAGCGCCAGGATCGGCGCGCCGCCCACCCAGGTGAGGTAGACGCCCAGGGCCGCCGCGGCCGCCAGGCTCAGGGCCGCGCCGCGGGCCACCTGCCGCGGCGTGAGCCAGCCCTTGGCGGTCGCGCGGGCGGGGCCCAGGCGGTCCTCGGTGTCGGCGCCCTTGTGGAAGTCCGCGTAATCATTGACGAGGTTGCTGCCGATCTGGATGAGCAGCGCGCCCGCCAGGGCCGCCAGGGCGGGGCCCAGGGCGCGGTGCCCGTCGGCCCAGGCGAGGGCGGTCCCCACGAACACCGGCACGGCGCCGGCCCACAGGGTCGCGGGCCGGATGGCGGCGATCCACACGCCCACGGCGCTGGCCGGGCGGGCGGCGTTCGGGGCGCTCATGCCTGCACCTCGGCGCGCACGGCGGCCCACGCGGCGGCGCGCTGGACGCGGTCCACGGCGCGGTCCACCCGCAGGTGCAGCACCTGGGGGCCACCCCGGCGGGCAGCCGAGGCCACGGCGTCGGCCAGCGCCCCGGCCTCGACCGCCGCGCAGGGCACGCCCAGGCCGGCGCACACGCCCGCCACGTCCAGCGCCTGCGGCGTGAGGCACAGCCGCTCGAAGCGGGCGGCGGGGGCCTGGACCAGGGGCAGGTGCTCGAAGATGCCCCCGCCGCCGTTGTCCACCACCACGAGCGTCACGGGGGCCTGGGTGCTGCCCAGCAGGTGCAGCCCGGCCAGGTCGTGGGTGAAGGCGAGGTCGCCGATCAGCACGGTCACCGGCGCCGCGGTGCCCAGGGCGACCCCGACGGCGGTGCTCAGGGTGCCGTCGATGCCGTTGGCGCCGCGGCTCACGAAGGCCCGCTGGGCGGGGGCCTGCGGCGGCGTGAAGTTATCGAGGTCGCGGAAGGCCAGGCTGCTCGCCCCCAGGATCGAGGCGCCGGCGGGCGTGGCCTGGGCGACGGCGTAGGCGGCGGCCCCGCCCCACGCCACGCCGTCGCTGGCCGCGCCGTCGAGGGCCCGGCGGGCCTGAGCGTCCAGGGCGGTCCAGGCGGCGCGCCACGCGGGGGGCGTCTCGCCCCCGGGCGCCGCGGCCAGATCGGCCACCAGCGCCGTCAGCAGGGCGGTGGGCGCGGCGGCGATGACGGCCTGCATGGGCAGATCCCCGGCCTGCCGCTGGCCGGCGGGATCGATCCCGATCAGGGTGGGCGCGGTGGCCCGCAGCCAGCCCTGCACGGCGCGGCTGTGCGGCGCGCGGCCCAGCCGCAGCACCAGGTCGGGGCGCAGCCGCTCGGCAAGCTCCGGCGCCCGGGCCAGCGCGTCGTGGGTGGTGACGACCCCGGCCGGCGCACCCAGGCGCGCGCCAGACCCGAACTCGGCGATGACCGGCCAGCCGAGAGCTGCGCCCAGGGCGTGTACGGTGGCGCCAAAGCCGGGGCCGTCGGCCGCGTGCGGCCCGCAGTGGATCAGCCCACGCTGCGCCCCCCGCAGGCTCGCCAGCAGCGCTGCGCGGGCCGCGGGGGCCAGGGTCGGCGCGCCCTGGTGCCCCGCGGCGGCCAGGGCCAGGGGGCTGCTCGGGCCGGCCGCCCAGGGCGTCGCCGGGCCGGGGGCCCACAGGGGCTCGCGGAAGGCCAGATCCAGGTGTACGGGCCCCGCGGGCGTGCGCTGCGCCTGCTGCGCGGCGTCGAGCGCGGCCCCATGCCACACCGAGGCCGGCGTGTGGGCGTCGGGCGCGGGCAGGTCGCGGGCGTGCCGGGCGAAGGCGCCGAACAGCCGGCGCTGGTCGAGGGTCTGCGGGGCGCCGACGCCGTGCAGCTCCACGGGCCGGTTGGTGGTGAGCAGCACGAGGGGGGTGGGGGCCTCGCTGGCCTCGATCACGGCGGGCAGCCAGTGCGCGCCGGCCGAGCCCGAGGTGCAGCCCAGGGCCACCGGCGCCCCTGTGGCGCGGGCCAGCCCCAGGGCGGCGAAGGCGGCCGCGCGCTCGTCGAGCACCACGTGCAGCGCCAGCGCCCCCGCCTCGGCCGCGTCGGCCAGCGCCCAGGCCAGGGGGGTGCTGCGAGCGCCGGGGGACAGCACGGCGGCGCGCACGCCACCGGCGCACAGCCCCTGCACCACGGCGCGGGCGGCGGCGGCGTTCAGGGAGGCTGAGGCGTCAGCAGCCATGGCGCACCTGCGCGTGGGTGTCGGGATCCGCCGGCGGCCGGGCGGGGGCGCTGGCCGGGGCGCTGGCCGGGGCGCTGGCGCCCGCGGTGGGCGTGGTCCGCAGCGCGGCGCGCACGGGCATCAGCTTGACCGCCGTCTCGCGCCACTCCCGCGCGGGATCGCTGCCCGACACGATACCGGCGCCGGCGAAGGCCGTGGCGCCGGTGGGGGCCACCAGGGCGGAGCGGATCGCCACCCGCGCGACCCCGCCGCCGTCGGGGGTCAGCCAGCCAAAGGGCGCGCCGTACCAGCCGCGATCCAGGGGCTCCGCCTCGGCCAGCCACTGGGCCGCGGCCCGGCGGGGGCTGCCCCCCAGCGCGGGGGTGGGGTGCAGGCAGGTGATCACGTCGAGCAGCCCCACGTGGGCCTGCAGGCGGCCCTCCAGCCGGGTCTCCAGGTGGTGCACGCTCGCCAGGGTGCGCAGCTGCGGGCGGGTGTCGCCGCCCAGCAGGGGGCACACGGCCACCAGCGCCGTGCGGATGCCGTCGACCACGGCCTGGTGCTCGCGCTGATCCTTGGCGCTCGCGAGCAGGGCCTGGCCCGCCTGCGCGTCGGCGGCCGCGCCGTACAGGGGCCGGGCGATGGTGCCCGCCAGGGCCTGCGTGCGCAGGGTGGGGCCGCGCACCTCGGCCAGCAGCTCGGGCGTGGCCCCCAGGAACACAGCGCCGGCGCCGGCGCTCAGGGCGAACACCAGCGTGCCGCGCTCCCGGGTGGCGAGGGCCTCGAAGGTCGCGGCGGGATCGAGCCGCGTGCCGGCGGGGGCGGGGCAGTGGACGGCGCGGGCCAGCACCACCTTCTGCAGCAGATCGGCGTCGCAGGCGCGCACGGCGTCGGCCACCCGGGCGCACCAGGCGGCCTCGCTCTCGAGGGGGCGGGGCTCGTCGGCGAGGGGGGCCGAGGGCGCGCCGGAGCCGTCGGTGAACGGCAGGGCGCGGGGGCGCGCGGGGGCCGGCGCGTCGATGGTCCCCTCGGGCCCGATGGCCTGGTGGCGGACCTGCCACCACGGGCTGCGGCCGTCGGCCCGCCACCAGAGGGTGTGTGGCACCCGCAGCTCGCCCAGGGGGGCGGTGGCCCATGGCGAGTCCGCGGGGCGGGGGCCAGGGCTGAAGGGCAGCGCGAAGCAGGCGAGGGGGGCGGCGGCGGGCGGCTGCCCCTGCACGACCAGCGCGGCCTGGGCGTGGGCGTAGCGCAGCCTGGCCTCGGCGGCGTCGGCCACGGGCCCGCCCCACTGGGGCAGCGCCCCCACGGCGAGGACCTGGGCGCCGGTGGCCTGATCCACCGCGGCGAACACCGGCTCACCGGCCGCCAGGGCTGCCCGCAGCCCGGCGTCGACCCGCACGGCGGGGCTGGGCTGGGCCTGCCGCAGCAGCGCCGGGCGGCCCGTGGCCTGCGCGCGCGCCGCCGCCCGGCGCAGCAGCGCGGGGTCCTGGGTCGCGGGGGCGGTCGGTGTCGTCACGTTGTTCAGTCCCTTGTGAACAAGCCGGAACCTAGTCCAGAACTCGGCCGGGTTCAAGTCGGCGTCCGTGCGGGTCTGATGCTTTGGGCATTGGCTTGGATGCCCATGGCGCGGCGTGCTAGTTTATCCAAACCGCCGCGCTGGCATGTTCAGCCGAATGAGAACAGTCCATGGATGAGCCCCGCCCATGACCGGTCATCGCCCCCCCCCGGCCGACGTCGATCCGCTCACCCGGCGGGTGCTGAAGGTGTGCGACGGCGTCGGCGCCTTCATCGAGTACTGGGGCTTCAAGGCCATCCACGGGCGCATCTGGACCATGCTGGCCCTCAAGGGCGTGCCGGCCTCGCAGAGCGACATCGCCCGCACCCTGCAGGTCAGCCGGTCCCTGGTGAGCACGGCGGTCAGCGAGCTGGTGGACTACGGCCTGGTGCGGCCGGTGGGCGATCACCGCAACGCGCCCTACGAGGCGGTGCTCGACGTGTGGCCCACCATCAGCGACGTGCTCCGCGAGCGGGAGTGGATGCTGCTCGAGGGGGTGCGCCAGTCCCTCGAGGCCGCCCGCGACACGCCCTCGGCGCCGGGGGATCCGGACGGCTGGGACGCCGATCGCGTCCAGCTGCTGCTCACCATGACCGAGCTCGCCCAGGCCGTGCTGCGGCTGCTGATCCGCCTGCGCCTGCCCCGCGGGGCCGACCGCGTGAGCGGCTGGCTGACCCGCGCCCTGGGCCTCGCGCAGAAGATGGGGCGCTCGCGCCTGGCGAGCTGATCCGTCGGGCGCCCACGCGCCCGCGCCGGCGGCGGTCGGGCCCCCGCGACAGGGGCCCGCTGCGCTGCTAGACTCCCGCGCCGTGGAGAAGCCCATCCTCATCGCCGAGAACGACGACCCCGTCGCCGACGCCCTGCTGCGCCGCCTCTCGGCGCGGGGCTACGCGCCGGAGCGCGCGGTGGACGCCGAGGCGGCCCTGAGCCGCTTCAACGCGGGCCAGCCGCAGCTGGTGGTGGTGAGCCTCACGCTGCCCGATGACGGCGCCCGGCGCCTCGTGGGCAGCCTGCGGGCGCGGCCCCGGGGCGCGCTGGTGCCCATCTTGCTGCTGGGCACGGGCGACGAGGCGGTGCGCACGCCGGGCGAGGCCATCGCCGCCGGCGCCGACCACTTCTTCCGCAAGCCGGGGGGCGTCGACGCGCTGCTCGACAAGATCGCCACCTTCATCGGCCCCGGGGACACCGGCCCGACGGCGGGTGAGCGGCCCGCGACGCCCACCGGCGGGCCCGCCTGGGATCAGCCCACCGAGCGACGCTTTGGGGGCGATGACGGGCCCGGCGACGAGCCCACCTTCGAGGACGCCGGGCTGGGGGCGGGGCCGGTCACCTTCCCGCCGCCGCAGGCCAGCCCGAGCCGGGCGGAGCCGGCGCTGCCCGACGCCACCGGCCAGGGCTGGACGGACGCGCAGGCCCCGGCGCCCGATCCGCAGGCCATCTTCACCGACGTGCTGCAGCCCGGCCGCGCGGTGCTCCTGGAGCGCCGCGGCCTGGCCGACGTGCTCGCCGCCGCGGCCGCCGTGCGCTTCACGGGCCGGGTCGAGGTGGCCGCGAGCGGGGTGCTGCGCCGGGTGTTCCTCGACACCGGCCGGCCGGTGTACGCCGACAGCAGCGCCGACGGCGAAGACCTGTGCGCCTGGCTCGCCGCCGAGGGCTACGTGGCCCGCGCGGCCCTCGCCCGCGCCCGCGCCCGCGCCGCGCAGGTGGGCACCGCCCCCGAAGAGATCCTGATGGAGGCCGGCTACCTGCAGGCGGACGACGTGTGGCGGGCCCTGCACGGCCACGTGGTGCACCGCGTGCTCGACCTGTTCGGCGTCGAGGCCGGCGAGGCGCTGGTGGTGCAGGGGGGGCCCCGGCCCATCGACCCGGTGGATCTGGGCATGCACCCCGGCCGGCTGATCCTCGACGGCCTGCGCCGCAAGTTCGGCCGCCTGCGCCTCTACCGGGTGTTTGGCACCCCCGCGCTGATCCCGCGGCCCGTGGGCCAGATCCGCCCCGAGGGCCTGGTGCTGCGCACCGACGAAGAGGCCGTGCTGCACGCCTGCGACGGCCGGCGCACGGCCATCGAGGTGGCGCGCACGGCCCGCGTCAACGAGGTCGACGCCCTGGCGATCCTGCACGGGCTGGCGGTGCTGGGCTTCATCGAGCCCCCCAGCGGCCGGCCGCGGGCGGGGGCGCTGCCGCCCCTCGACACCCGCGACCTGGAGCGCGCCGGGGCGCCCCGCACCGCCGACGCGCTGCCCGGCTTCGCCGATCTGGTGAGCACCAAGCTGTCCGAGGTGCAGACCGCCGACTACTTCCAGGTGCTGGGCGTGCCCCGCACCGCGAGCAACGCCGAGCTGCGGGCCGCGTGGGAGACCCTGCGCCGCCGCTTCGATCCCCACCGGGTGCGCCGGGACGGCCCCCTGTGGCATCAGGTGCAAGAGATCGCCAGCGTCGTCGAGGACGCCTGGCACATGCTGAGCGACGCCCGCCTGCGGGCCCGCTACGAGCGCGCCGTCGGGTGAGCCCCGCCGTGCGCCGGACCCGCCTGACTGGCCGTGTGCCCCCGCCGTGGGGGCCCACCGCCGAGGCCCCCACGACGAGGAGACCTCATGGCGACCCTTGAGGTGCTGACCTGGCCCAACCCCGCCCTGCAGGTGGTGGCCGATCCGGTGACCACCTTCGACGCCGCGCTGGCGCAGCTGGTGGCCGACATGTTCGAGACCATGGAGGCCGAGGGCGGCGTCGGCCTGGCCGCGACCCAGGTGGGCGTCCCCCTGCGGGTGCTGGTGATGGACTGTGGGCCCCGCGGCGACGGCGGGCCCGCGCCGCTGGCGGTGATCAACCCGCAGATCACCCGCCGCGAGGGGCGGCTGGTGTGGAACGAGGGCTGCCTGTCGGTGCCCGGCGTGCAGGCCGACGTGGAGCGGGACGCCGAGATCACCGTGGCCTTCGTGGACGTCACCGGGGCCCCGCAGACGCTGGCCCTCACCGAGCTGGAGGCGGTCTGCCTGCAACACGAGGTGGATCATCTCGACGGACGCCTCTATATCGACCGCCTCGGGCCGCTGGAGCGGCGGGTGGTCCTGAAGGACTACGCCGAGCGCGGCGAGGCCGAGCCGGCAGCGGCGGACACGGCGGCGGCTGAGGCCGTGGCCTGACTTACAAGAGAGCCGGCGCGCTCGCGGGCGCGTCGCAAGGAGCGGCTTTGGCAAACCACCCCCTGGCGGGCGTACGCACCGTCTTCATGGGCACCCCGGACTTCGCGGTGCCCACCTTGGCGCGCCTGATCGCCCTCGGCGCCGACGTGTGCGCGGTGGTGAGCCAGCCCGACCGCCCCAAGGGCCGCGGGCGCAAGCTCGCGCGCACCCCGGTGGCGGCCTGCGCCGACGCCCACGGCCTGCCGGTGCACCAGTGGCCGCGCCTCAACAACGACAGCTACGCGACGCTGCAGGCCCTGGCGCCCGAGCTGTGCGTGGTGGTGGCCTACGGCAAGATCCTGCCCCAGCGCTACCTGGACCTGCCCACCCACGGCTGCCTGAACGGGCACGCCAGCCTGCTGCCGGCCCTGCGGGGCGCGGCGCCCATCCAGTGGGCGGTGATCCGCGGCCACGCCCAGGCGGGCACCTGCGTGATGCGCATGGCGGCGGGCATGGACACCGGGCCGGTGGCGCTGCGGCTGAGCACGCCGGTGGGGCCCGACGAGACCGCGGGCGAGCTCTACGCGCGCCTCAGCGACCTGACCGCCGACGCCTTTGAGCAGGCGCTGCCCGGCATCCTGGCGGGCACGGCGACCTTCGAGCCCCAGGACCACGGGGCGGCCACCCTGGCGCCCATGCTCAAGAAGACCGACGGCCTGCTGGACTTCAGCTGGCCCGCCCAGCAGGTGCACGACCGCGTGCGGGGCACCGCCCCGTGGCCCGGCGCGTGGCTGCCGCAGCCCGAGGGCCCGCTGAAGGTGCACCGCACCCGGCTGGCTGAGGGCGACGGCGCCCCCGGCACGATCATCGCCCACGATCCCGACGGCCCCCGCATCGCCTGTGGCGACGGCGCCGTGACCCTCATCGAGCTCCAACGCCCCGGACGCAGCCGCGTCTCGGGCGCCGATTTTCTGCGCGGCGCCGCGCTGCCCATTGGAAAGACCCTCACATGACCGACATCCAGCCCCAGCGTCGCAAGCGCCAACTCCGCTCCGGCCGAGCCCGCGAGGTCGCGCTGCGCACGCTGCAGGCCCTGGAGGAGGAGGACGCGTTCCTCCAGACCGCCCTGGAGCGCTACTCGAGCCGGGCCAACCTCGATCAGCGCGACCGGGGCCTGGCCCTGGAGCTGGTCATGGGCGTGGAGCGCATGCGCCTGCGCCTCGACCACACCCTCGAGACTCTCGTGAGCCGGGGCCTGCGCCAGACCCCGGCGCCCCTGCAGCGGATCCTGCGGCTCGCGGCCTACCAGATCATCTTCCTGGACCGGGTGCCCGATCACGCGGTGGTGAACGAGGCCGTCAACCAGGCCCACCTGGCGGTCGGCCCGGGCGCGTCGCGCATGGTCAACGGCGTGCTGCGCAGCCTGCTGCGCGACGGCGAGGTGCCCCTGCCCGAGGGCGAGAGCGTGGCCGACGTGGTGGTGCGCACCAGCCACCCCAAGTGGATGGTGCAGCGCTGGTTCAGCGCCGGCGGCCCGCGGCTGGCCCTGAGCCGGGGCGAGGCCAACAACCGGCCGGCCCCGCTCACCGTGCGCTGCGAAGGCCTGGCGGTGGATCGCGACACCCTCGCGGCGCGGCTGACCGCCGAGGGCGCCAAGGTGGAGCTGTGTCGCTATGCGCCCGACGGCATCCGCCTGCGCCACCACCCCGATCCCTTCGCCAGCGCGAGCTTCCTCGAGGGCCTGTGGCGGGCCCAGGACGAGGCCAGCCAGCTGGTGGTGCAGCTGCTCGACCCCAAGCCGGGTGAGGCCGTCTGGGACGTGTGCGCGGCGCCGGGCGGCAAGACCCGCTACATCACCCAGCTGATGGGCGACGTGGGCATGGTGCTGGCCACCGACATCAACCCCGACAAGATCGAGCGCCTGGCGGACGATCTGGACGACCGCACGAGCGCGCAGGCCCGGACCCTGGACGCCACCCAGCCCCTGGAGGGCCCGCCGCCCTTCGACCGGGTGCTGCTCGACGCGCCCTGCACGGCGCTGGGCACCGTGCGCCGTCACCCCGAGATCAAGTGGCGCCGCAGCCCGCGAGACCCGGCCAAGAAGGCCGAGTACCAGGGGGCGCTGCTCGACGCCGTCAGCCGGGGCGTGAAGCCGGGCGGGGTGCTGGTCTACAGCGTCTGCACCGACACCCGCGAAGAGACCGACGACGTGGTGCACGCCTTCCTGGAGGCCCACCCCGAGTTCAGCGTCGAGATCCCCGAGGCGGGCGCGGGCGTCGACTGGCACCGGCTCACCAGCCGCCGGGGCTACCTGAAGCTCGGCCCGGAGCGCCACGACACCGACGCCTTCTTCGCCGTGCGGCTGCGGCGCAGCCTGGACGAGGTGCCGGCGCCTGCGCCGGAGGCCGTGGAGGCTGAGGCGCCCGTCGAGGCGGCCGAGCCCCAGGCGGCCG
>JAUHVS010000163.1 GCA_030424955.1 bacterium
TGTCATCGCCGAAATCGCCGGCTCCGGCGTTGCCGCGTCCTCGACGATGCCCTGCATCGCCTGCGGCGCGGCGCCTTGGATCCGACGCTTCGGCTCGCTCTGGCTCGGTCCGCGAATTTCAACACCCCTGCTAGCCATCGCGCGCGGCCCGAGCCCACGCAGGGAGGGCCTGCCGGGGCCCGGCGGCGGACCGCACCCCCTACGCCCACGGGCCCTGGCGCCCGATGCACCGGATCAATTGACAGTCTGAGGGGTCGCCGCTAGTCTCCGGCGTCCGTTTGCCCCCCCTCCGCTGGATGGTTCATGAACCGCGCCGCGCTCAGCTTCAAGTTCCGCTTCGAGGAGCTGTCCCATGAGGGACGCGACTTCGCGGACACGCTCGCCGAGCCGGTGGTGAAGGACGCGGTTGAGGGGCTGGTGGGGCCGCTGGGCTACACCGCCCAGGGGGCCATCGCGGTGCAGGGCACGGTCTACCGGCTCAGCGGCACCGAGGTGGTGGTCACGGGCTCGCTGAGCGGCACGCTGGGCTTCGCCTGCGCGCGCTGCCTGGCCGATCGCGTCCTGCCGGTGCAGGGCGCCTTCGACCACCTGCTCGTGAAGCGCTCCAAGTCGGCCCCGAAGGTCGCCGAGGAGCTGGTGGTCGAGGACGACCTGCTCGATGAGCCGGACGTCGAGGGCTTTGATGGGGATCACATCGACCTGAGCGACCTGATGCGCGAGGATCTCGTGCTGGCCGTGCCGATGAACCCCACCTGTGAGGACGCCGTGGACGCCACCTGTGAGCGCCCCGCCGCCCTCGCCGAGCCGGAAGAGCCCGCTGAGGCGGCCATCGATCCGCGCTGGGCGCCCCTCCTTGAGTTGAAGAAGAAGCTGAACTGATTTTTTGACCGGTGGGCCCGCGCCCGCCCCGTCGATGAGGTTGACCAAATGGCCGTCCCGAAGCGCCGTAAGAGCAAGTCCAAGCGCGACAGCCGCCGCGCCACCCACAGCATCAGCGCGCGCGCGTTCAACGAGTGCGAGAAGTGTGGCGCCCCCAAGGAGGCCCACCGCGTGTGCAACGCCTGCGGGTGGTACAAGGACCGCTACGTCCTGGCCGTGACCGAGGTCGAGGTCTGAGAGGCCCGACCCGCGTGGGTCACTTGATGCACCGGCCGATCGCGGCGGCGACGCCCCCGCGGCCTCGTCGGGGCGTTGGCCTGCGTCAGTCAACAGCGGTCGCGGCCCCCCGGGGGCCCGCGCCGATGTGCCCACGCCCTGGCGATCATGTCCGACGCATCTCCTGAGCAAGGCGCTGTGCCGATCCTGCCCGTCGCGGTCGACGCGATGGGGGGGGACCGCGGCATTGAGGCTGTCGTTCGGGGCGCGATCGACGCCTGCCGTGCCGGCCTGGGCCCCATCACCTTGGTGGGCGACGAGGTGCGGGTGCGCGCCGCGCTGGCCGACGCGAAGGTGGGCGATCTGCCCATCGACGTGGTGCACGCCAGCGAGGTCATCGGCATGGCCGAGCACCCCGCGCGGGCGGCCCGCACGAAGCGCGACAGCTCCATGCACGTGGGCTTCCGGCGGGTCAAAGAGGGCCAGGCGGCGGGCTTCGTGTCGGCGGGCAACTCCGGCGCCATGATGGCCGTGGGGCTGCTGACCTTGCGGCGCCTGCCCCAGTGCGACCGCCCCGCCATCGCGAGCACCCTGCCCACCCGCAAAGATCCCGTCGTGCTGCTCGACATGGGCGCCAACGTCGAGTGCCGCGCCAGCCACCTGGTGCAGTTCGCGCTCATGGGCGCGGCCTACGCCGAGGCCCTGCTGGGCAAGACCCGCCCCACCGTCGCGCTGCTGAGCAACGGCACCGAGCCCACCAAGGGCACCGAGACCCTGCGCGAAGCCCACCGCCTGCTGTGCACCACCGATCTGCGCTACGTCGGCTACATCGAGGGCCGCGACGTGCCCATGGGCGAGGTCGACGTGGTGGTCACCGACGGCTTCGTGGGCAACGTGGTGCTCAAGCTGTCCGAGGGCATCGCCCTGGCGCTCATCGACATGGTGCGCGACAGCCTGAAGGGCGACTGGCTGGGCACGCTGGGGGCCGCGCTGATGCGCCGGGCCCTCAACAAGCTGCGCGAGCGCCTGGACTGGGCGAGCGTCGGGGGCGCGCCCCTGCTGGGCCTGGAGGGGCTGGGCGTGGTGGCCCACGGCAACTCCGAGGCCCGGGCCATCACCAGCGCCATCGCCACCTGCCGCGAGACGGCGCGGGTGGATCTCATCGGGCGCCTGCGCGCCGGGCTGGCCGAGATCGGCATCACCGACGACTCCACCAGCACCGCCGAGCTGCCGCTGACCCGCGCGAGCGGGGCCTTCGACACGCTGTCGTCCGACGACTGACGGCCGCCGCAGCGGGTGAGGCCGTGGGTGCGGCCGGGGCCGAGGCGCTGCCCGCCCTGACCCCCGGCTGCCGCCCCCCGGCTGCCACCCCCGGCTGCCGCCCCCACTACACCCTGAAGATGCCGTGGGCCTCCAAGGCGCGCAGCACGCTGGCGGCCTCCATGGGGCCGTGCACCACCAGCGTGTCGTCGCTGTGCTCGCCGTCGTCGGTGAGGGCCACGGTGAGGGTGTGGGCCGCGGCGACCTGCGGCACGGCGGCGCCCGTGGGCAGCACCACCACCAGCCCGGCGCTGGCCAGCAGGGCGGCGTCGGCGGGGGTGGCGTCGAGCCCCAGGGCGATGGCCAGGTGGCCGTGCTCGAGTAGCGCGGCCTCGATGGCCTGCGCGGTCTCGAGCCGCTGATCGGCCGGGCCGTCCACCAGCCGCACCACGCTGCCCCGCTGGCCCAGGATGCGCTCGCGGGCGTCGGCGCCCTGACCCCCGTCGCTCTGCTTCGAGGCCGCGCGGCCCTTGCGGTCGATGATCATGCCCGCGCCGACGGTGCGGTTGGTCATCGGGTCGATGAGGATGAAGGCCCCCGTGGCCCGGTTGCGGGCGTAGGGGTCCACCAGCAGCGGCCGGAAGGCCTGCAGATCCACCCGGCCGATCTCGTTGAGCTTGAGATCGGCGGCGTCCTGGCGGTGCAGGGTGTTGGGGTCGATGCGGTAGCGCAGCTGGGTCACCCGGCCCCGCACGCTGCGGGTGGTGTGCTTGATGACGTAGGTGCGGCCGGGGCGCATGGGCTCCTCCGACATCCACACCACCATGGCCTCCAGATCGCGGCGGACCTGGGGCAGGTTGCCGGGGTGGGCCAGCATGTCGCCGCGATCGATGTCGATCTCGTCGGCCAGGCACAGGGTCACCGACTGGGGCGCGAAGGCCTGATCGAGATCGCCATCCATGGTGACGATGCGGGTGACCGTGCTGGTCTTGCCCGAGGGCAGCACCATCACCGGATCGCCCACCCGCACCACGCCGCTCTGGATCTGGCCGGCGTAGCCGCGGAAGTCGTGGCTGGGCCGCTGCACCAGCTGCACGGGGAAGCGGAAGTCGATGAGGTTGCGGTCGCCGCCCGTGTAGACGGTCTCGAGCTTGCGCAGCAGAGACTGGCCGTCATACCAGGGCATGCGCTCGCTGCGATCGACGACGTTGTCGCCCTTCAGCGCGCTGACCGGGATGAAGCTCAGATCGCCAAAGCCCAGGCGGGTGGCGAAGCCCTCGTAGTCGCTGCGGATCTGCTCGAAGACCGCCTGGTCGTAGTCCACGAGGTCCATCTTGTTGATGGCCACGATGACGTGGGGGATGCCCAGCAGGCTGGCGATGAAGCCGTGGCGCTTGGACTGGGTGAGCACGCCGTGGCGGGCGTCGATGAGCACGATGGCCACGTTGGCGGTGGAGGCGCCGGTGGCCATGTTGCGGGTGTACTGCTCGTGCCCCGGGGTGTCGGCGATGATGAAGCGCCGGTCGGGGGTGGAGAAGTAGCGGTAGGCCACGTCGATGGTGATGCCCTGCTCGCGCTCCGAGCGCAGGCCGTCGGTCAGCAGCGCGAACTGCAGATCGCCGCCCTGCAGGCCCGCGTCCTCGAGGGTCGCGAGCTGGTCGTCGAACAGGCCCTTGGCGTCGTGGAGCAGGCGGCCGATGAGGGTGGACTTGCCGTCGTCGACGCTGCCCGCGGTGGTGAACCGCAGCATGTCGACCTGGCCGTAGTGCTCAACCAGCGTGTCGAGGTCCATCAGAAGTACCCCTCCTGCTTCTTCTGTTCCATGGAGCCGTCGCGGTCTTTGTCGATGAGCCGCGTGGTGCGCTCCGAGGCGCGGGCGGTCATCATCTCGCCGATGACGGCGTCGAGGGTGGCGGCGTCGCTCTCGACGGCGCAGGTCAGCGGGTGGCAGCCCAGGGTGCGGTAGCGCACCATCCGGCGCTCCGAGCGGACCCCAGCGGGCATGCGGGTGTCCGGGTAGACCGGCAGCCACTGGTCGCCGTGGGCGTACACCTCGCGCTCGGCGGCGAAGTACAGCGGCACGACCTCGATGGCCTCGCGGCGGATGTACATCCAGATGTCGAGCTCGGTCCAGTTGCTCAGGGGGAACACCCGGATGCTCTCGCCGGGGTGCAGCCGCCCGTTGTAGAGGTTCCACAGCTCGGGGCGCTGGTTCTTCGGATCCCACTGCCCGTGGCTGTCGCGGAAGCTGTAGATGCGCTCCTTGGCGCGGCTGCGCTCCTCGTCGCGGCGGGCCCCGCCAAAGGCGGCGTCGAACTGCCCGGCCGCCAGGGCCTGCAGCAGCCCGTGGGTCTTCATCACCGTGGTGTAGGTGTACGAGTCGTGGTCGTAGGGGTTCATCCCCTCGGCCTTGGCCTTGGTGTTGACGTGCACCCGCAGGTCGAGCCCGAACTGCGCCGCCACCTTGGCCCGGAAGTCGTACATCTCGGGGAACTTGTAGGTGGTGTCGACGTGCTGCAGGGGGAAGGGCAGGGGCCCCGGGTAGAAGGCCTTGCGGGCCAGGTGCAGCATCACCGAGCTGTCCTTGCCGATGCTGTAGAGCATCACGGGGCGCTCAAACTCGGCGACGACCTCGCGGATGATGTGGATCGCCTCGGCCTCCAGCAGGTCGAGGTTCGAGAGTTGATAGTCGCTCATCGTGCTCCTTCAGCCAGGGGCCGTCGACCCCGCCCAGGCGTCCTGAGTCCCAAGATTTCGGCTATTCTTCGTATTCCGACCGGTTGAATCAAGTATTCAGCGCTCGCCCACGAAGCCCGCCGCGCCCGAGCCTGCCCAGCGAGCGACACCCGTAACCGATCTGGGCGGTGTGGGCGACCAAGAGGTAACGGATCCTGTTGAAAAGCGCGGTCAATCCACGCCGGAGGCCCACCAACCGGAGTGGGCACGGTCGTTGCGTAAGGGATCGCGACGCTTGATCGGAGGTTGCGCCATGCACACCACTCCTGCCGGTACGCTCGTCGTCGATGTGACGGGCCTGCGATCCTTGAAGGGGCATGTGCTGGCCGCGGTCTACGCCTCCGCCATGGGCTTCCCCCACGACCCCACGCTGGCCCTGCGGCGCCAGGTCGAGGTCATCGACCAGGACCACGTCGAGGTGTTCTTCGATGGGCTGCCCCCGGGGCGCTATGCGGTCACCGTGCTCCACGACGAGGACGACGACGGTGAGCTCAGCACGAACATCCTGGGCATCCCCACCGATGGGCTGGGCATGTCGAACTTCTCGACCTTGGCGTTCCGTCGGCCGGGCTTCGACGCGGCCTGCTTCGACTTCACAGGCGGCGAGGCCCACGTGCCGGTGCACATGCACTACATGTCCTGAGCCGGAGGCCTCGACCTGAGGCCTCGACCCCGCCGCCCGCCCTGCTGCCCGCCCCCGCTCACCCCTCGGCCGCGCTGTCCGCGCCCAAGCGGACAGGTGTCGCCGCCCGTCGGACATGTGTCCGGCAGGCGATGCCTTTGATTTCAGTGGCTTATGGGCGCGTGCGGCTGGCGCGGCCCGTGCAGTCCTGCCCGCCGCGTGGAGGTGCATGATGGCGGACGTGGGATCCAGCAGCTATGGTCGGCCCGGCGCGGTATCGGGGAACGAGGGCATGCTCGACGTCCTGATTGTGGATGATCAGCCGGCCGTGGTGACGGCGCTGCAGGTGCTGTTGGAGATCCACGACATCCCGTGCGTCACCGCCGACAGCCCCGAGGCCGCCCTCGCGCGGGTGCGGCGCTCACCGGTGGGTGTGGTGATTCAGGACATGAACTTCACCCAGGACACCACCAGCGGCGAGGAGGGCGTCGAGCTGTTCCGCGCCATCCGCGCCGCCGATCCCGATCTGCCCGTGCTGCTGATGACCGCCTGGACCTCGCTGAGCACCGCGGTGCAGCTGGTGAAGGAGGGCGCCGCCGACTACCTCGCCAAGCCCTGGGACGACGTGCGGCTCGTCGAGAGCGTGCGCACGCTGCTGCGGCTGCGGGAGAGCCGGCTGGAGGCGGCCGGGCTCGGCGACGGGCTGGAGGGCCAGCAGGCGCTGGCGGAGCGCCACGATCTGTGCGGCCTGGTGTACGCGAGCCCCACCATGCACGCCGTGGTGCGGCTGGCCGTGCGGGTGGCCGCCGCCGACGTGCCCGTGCTCATCACCGGCCCCAACGGGGTGGGCAAGGAGAAGCTGGCCGAGATCGTCCAGGCCAACTCCCGGCGCCGCTCGCGGCCCTTCGTGCGGGTCAACTCGGGCGCGCTGCCCGAGTCGCTGGTGGAGAGCGAGCTGTTCGGCGCCGAGGCCGGGGCCTACACCGGCGCCAACAAGCGGCGGGTGGGGCGGTTTGAGGCGGCCGACACCGGCACCCTCTTCCTCGACGAGATCGGCAACCTGTCGGCGGCCGGGCAGATGAAGCTGCTGCGGGTGCTGCAGACCGGCGAGTTCGAGCGGGTGGGCTCCAGCCAGACCCGGCAGGTGGACGTGCGGGTGGTCAGCGCCACCAACATCGACCTGCAGGCGGCCATCGCCGACGGGCGCTTCCGCGAGGATCTGTACTTCCGCCTCAACGTCATCGAGCTGCGCGTGCCCCCCCTGCGGGACCGGCCCGAGGACATCCTGCCCCTGGCGACCCACTTCCTGACGGTGTTCTCGCCCCCCGATCGCGCGGCGCCGCCCCTGAGCTCCGCGGCGGAGCGGGCGCTGCAGGGCTTCGACTGGCCGGGCAACGTGCGCCAGCTGCAGAACACCATGCAGCGGGCCGCCCTGCTCGCCGAGGGCGCCGCCATCGAGGTGAGCGATCTGGGGCTGCACCCGAGCGCCACCCTGCCCAGCCCAGCCCCGGCCCGGCGCACACCCGCCGTCGCGGTGGACACGGCGGACGAGGGCGAGCGCCGGGCGCTGGAGGCCGCGCTGCTGCGCGCCGACGGCGTGGTGTCGCGGGCCGCGGCGGAGCTGGGCCTCAGCCGTCAGGCGCTCTACCGGCGGATGGAGCGCTACGGGCTCACCATCGAGCGCCGCACCCGGAGCCGCTGAGGTGCTGTGGGGCCCCCTGCTGGGTGTCAGCGCAGCGGCGGGGGTCGCGGCGGCCCTCGGCGCCCTGGTGGCGCCGTGGCTGGCCGGCGTCGCGGCCGCTGCCACCGCCGTGGCGATCCTGTCGCTGGTGAGCTGCCGCGGGCACGTGGGGCCGGTCACGCAGGCCCTCGACGGCATCGGCACCGACCGCTTCGAGGTGCCCCCCAACGCGCCCTTCAAGCCGGCGCTGATCTCGGCGGCGGCCCGCGTGGCCCGCACGCAGGCGGATCTGCGGGCCCGGGTGACCCTGCTCGACCAGGTGGTGGACGCCGCGCCGCAGGCCATCGTGGTGTGCGACGAGGGCGGCACGGTGGTGCTCAGCAACCGCACGGCCAGCGACCTGTTCGCCCGCGGGCAGGGCCTCGACGGGGCGCTGTTCAGCGAGGTCCTCGCCCGCTGCCCCCCCGACATGGCCGCCGCCGTCGAGAGCCAGGCCGACCACCTGTTCACGGTGGATCAGGCCGACGGCGAGGCCGAGGCCTACCTCGTGTCGCGGCCCTTCTTCGAGGTCAACACCCGGCGCTTCACGCTCTACATGGTCAAGCACCTCACCCGCGAGCTGTCGCGGCAGGAGGTGGCCATCTGGAAGAAGATGATCCGCGTCATCAGCCACGAGCTGAACAACTCGCTGGCGCCCGCGCGGTCGCTGCTGCACTCCGCGCGGCTCATCGCCGGGCGGCCCGAGCAGGCCGAGCGGCTGGCGCGGGTCTTCGACACGCTGCAGGAGCGCATCGAGCACCTGAGCACCTTCATCGAGGGCTACGCCCGCTTCGCCCGGCTCGCGCCGCCGACCCCCGGGCCGGTGGACTGGGCCCGGTTCATCGAGGAGACCCGGGCCTTCTATCCGTTCTCGGTGCTGGGGACGCTGCCCGAGGCCCCCGGGCGCTTCGACGCCGGGCAGGTGCAGCAGGGGCTCATCAACCTGCTCAAGAACGCGGCCGAGGCCGGCGGCCCGCCCGAGGCGGTGCAGGTGCAGGTGCAGCAGGACGCCCGCGGCGTTCGGCTGAGCGTGCTGGATCGCGGCCCCGGTATGCCCGATCGGGTGCGGGCCCAGGCGATGCTGCCCTTCTACTCCACCAAGAAGTCGGGCACCGGGCTGGGGCTGGCGCTGGTGCGCGAGATCGCCGAGGCTCATGAGGGGTCGGTGCGCATCGAGCCGCGGCCCGAGGGCGGCACCGCCGTCCACCTCTGGCTGCCCGACGGGCCGCCCGACTCAACCCCGCCCGCCGCCGAGGGGCTGGCGTGATCAGGAGGCCCAGGTGGCGCGCGTACTGGTGGTCGAGGACGAGCCCGACATCGCGGAGCTGGTCTGCCTGCACCTGACCACCATGGGCCACACGGCGGTGCACGAGGCCGACGGCCTCGACGCCCTGGCCCGGGCCCGCGGGGGCGGCTTCGGCCTGATCATCCTCGACCTCAACCTGCCCCGGATGGACGGCCTGGACATCTGCCGCACCCTGCGCGCCGACGATGATCCGACGCCGATCCTGATGCTCACCAGCCGCACCGGCGAGATCGATCGGGTGCTGGGGCTGGAGCTGGGGGCGGACGACTACCTCACCAAGCCCTTCTCGGTGCGCGAGCTGATGGCCCGGGTGAAGGCGCAGCTGCGGCGGGCCGCGCTGTACGCGCCCAGCGCGCCCGCGGTGGCGGCCCCGCCCGAGCGCGCGCCGCTGGCGGTGCTCGACCTGATGATCGATCCCGAGCGGCGGCAGGTGCGCCGGGGCGACGCGGCGCTGGAGCTGACCGCCCGCGAGTTCGATCTGCTGCTGTTCTTCGCCCGCCACCCCGGCCGGGTGTACAGCCGCAGCCAGCTCCTCGATGAGGTGTGGGGCACCGGCTACGCCGGCTACGATCACACGGTCAACAGCCACATCAACCGGCTGCGCGCCAAGCTGGAGCCCGACCCCCAGCGGCCCCGCTACGTGCTGACGGTGTGGGGCGTGGGCTACAAGTTCGCCGAAGGCTGAGGGCCGCGGGCCGCGCCTGCGGGGGCCCTCAGAAGGGCTGGCCGATGGCCGCACACAGGTAGCCACACAGGTCGTAGCCGGCGTCGTAGGCGGCCATCACCCGGTCCACCAGGCCCGGGGTGGTGACGGCGTCGCGATCCAGCGTGCAGATGGCGATGAAGTCCTTGCGGCGGATCTCGGCGATGGCCGGGTGCTCGGGGTCGAAGCCCCGCGGGGCGCGCTTGAGGCTCTCGCCGCCCAGCCGCCAGGTGCCCTTGAAGGTGGGGTCATCGAGCACGGCCTGCCAGCCGTCGGGATCCTCGGCGATGGCCTCGCGGATGGCCCGCAGGGGCTCGCGGTCGGGGCGCCACATGCCCATGCCCAGGAAGATCTCGTCGCCCGCGAGGTGCAGGTACAGCCCGGGCGCGTGCACGTCCTTGCCGGAGACGTGGCGGAACTGGATGCCCACGTTGGTCTTGTAGGGGGTCTTGTCCTTGGAGAAGCGCACGTCGCGGTAGATGCGCATGAGCGATCCGCCGGCCTTCTTGTCGAGCGCCTCGAGGGACGGGGCCACTGCGGCGAGCCGCGGCCCCATCGCCCGGATGAACGCCAG
>JAUHVS010000164.1 GCA_030424955.1 bacterium
GCCTGACCCGCATCGAGGCGGGCCAGCACGCCGACGCGCTCCCCGCCCTGCAGCGGGCCATCGCGGGCTTCCGCCACCGCCGCCGCTGGCCCATGGTCGCCGCCATCACGGCGGCCACGCTGCCAGCCCACGCCGCGCTGGGCGACTGGCAGGCCATGACCACCGCCCTGCGCGAGACGGACAGCCTGATGACCCGCACGGGCCTGCGAGACGTCGACGCCGCCGAGATGCTGGAGCGCGCCGCTGAGCTGGCCCGCCCCACCCACCCGGACCTGGCCCGCAGCGCGTGGCAGCTGGCGCTGGCGCAGTGGCAGGCCCTGGACCGCCCCGACCGCGCCCACGCGGTGCGCAGCGCCCTCGCCGGCGACTGAGGGGCCCGCTCAGGCGCCGGTCAGGCGTCCACCAGGGCCGCCATCAGCACCGCCAGGGGCGCCGCCACCACCTCGCGGGGCCCCGCCGCCCAGCTCGCCTGGGCCGCGGCCAGCGCCTCGGGCACGGGCGCCGTGCCCACCACCGTCACCGCGGCGAGCTGGGCCGCCGGCACCGCCAGGTGCGGCAGCGCGTAGGGCTCATCGCGCAGATCCAGCACCCCGGGCGTACACGCCCACACCGCCCCGCAGAGCGCCACGCTGACCACGTCCCCCGCCTGTCCGGTGACCTGCCCGCCGGCCTGGCGACCGTCGACGGTGTTGAACCAGAACAGATCCCCCACGCTCACCATGCCGGCCCCCCCGTGCACCGCGGCTTGGGCAGCACCACCGCCACGTCCTCATCCCGTCCAAGCGGGTATTTGTCTGGATTCATTGGATCTTTCCGGTCGCCATCGTGATCGAACACCACCACCAGCCGGTCGCCGGCCACGGCCACCCCCTCGGGCTTGCCGGGCCACCGCACGCAGCGGCGGGGCACGCCCGGCAGGCCGCTGACGGGGTCCAGGTCGGCGTAGGTCAGCCAGCCCGACACCGCCGCGCGCTCGGAGCCCGGCCCCTCGTGGCTCCACAGCAGCCACAGCCCGGCGCCGTCGGCCGCCATGTCGCTCAGCCCGTAGGCGCGCCCCTCGTCCTGCAAGGTCACGCCGCCGTAGGCCTGCCGGCCCAGGTCATCCACCAGCACGGTCCACGGCACGAACCGCTCGGGCGTCGGCCAGTAGCCCCGCGTCCCCACCCAGATCCGGGGCCCCACCGCCGCCACCGCCTCGGCGTTCATCCACGTCACCTGCGCCCCCTGCGCCTCGGCCAGCGCCCGCGCCTGCGCGCCGACCGGGTGCGGCACCGCCACCAGCGCGGGGCAGCCCAGCGCCGGCGACGCGCAGCGCCACAGGCTCGATGACAGCAGCGACCACACGAGCAGCCCGCCCCCCGGCGTGGGCGCCAGGGCCTCCAGCTTGCGATCCGGTCGCCCGGGCCCCTCGCCCGCCAGGGCCGCGGTGGACACGACGGCGTTCGCCCCGGGGTGCAGGGGCCAGCGGTAGGCCGCGAGCCGGCCGTCCTTGTCGTTGACCACCCACAGCCGGTCGCCGCGCACCGCCGCCCCGCTGGGCTCCCAGCGCAGCCCAGGGGTGGGCGCCTGCAGCCGGATGGCCTCGGGCCCCGTGGGATCCACGCCGCGCCGCCCCTCGGGGCGCGCGCCACAGCCCCCGAGCAGCGCCAGGGCTGCCCCCACGCCGAGCCGCCACCCCTGCCCTCGGATCGCCCTGCGCACGCTGGCTGCCTCTCTGTGGATCCGTGGTGCCGCCCGCCGCGCAGCGGGGGCGCACCACACCGGGTCAGTTGTGGTGATGCCGCTGGGGGAAGGCGACCCGGCCGCGCACCAGCACGACCTCTTCGGTGGGGCCCTGCCCCCCGCGCTGCACCTGGAGCACCACCTCGGTGCCCTCCTCGCCGCGGATGGCCTGCGCCACGCGCTGCATGCCCATCGCGCGGGCCGACTGCCCGCCGACCGAGACCACCACGTCCCCGCTCGCCAGCACCGCCGACGCCGGCCCATCCGGCACCAGCCGCCCCAGGCGCACGCCGTTCGGGTGCGGCATCAGCACCGCGCCGATGCCCGTCAGCTCACCCTGCGGGCGCGCGTCGGTGGACGGCGTGAGCTCGAAGTCGCGCTCGAGCCGGTCCCCCGGGCCCCCCTCCACGCCGCCGAGCAGCAGCGAGCGGTAGCCCTCGGCCGACACCCGGATGCTGGTGCGCACCCCGGGCAGCGCCCGCAGCGTGTAGCGCCCGTCCTCGCCCGTGAAGGCCCCCACCGCCTCGGCCAGCGCCGACGACCGCCACTCGGCGGGCACCACGCTCGCGCCCACCACCGGCCGCCCCGTGCGCGCGTCGGTCACCCGGCCCGTCAGCACCGTCGACGCCTTCAGCTGCAGCACCACGCCGGTGATCCGGTCCCCCGACGCCACGGTGATGCCGCGCACCTCGCCGGGCTGGTAGCCCTCGGCGGCGGCCCACACCTTCAGCTCGCCGGGCGCGAGCGGCCCCAGCTCGAAGCGCCCATCCCCCGACTCGAAGGACTGCGCCGGGGGCCCGCCGCTCATCCACGTGAGGGGGGACGCGGTCACCGAGAAGGACGGCACGGGATCGCCATCCGCGTCCACCACCCGGCCCTCGATCCACGCGCCCCCGGGCAGCTCGACGGTCACCTCGCCCGGCGCCGACACGTCTACCCGCGCCTGCCCGTGCTGCCCGTGGTACGCGCTCAGGTGATAGTCGCCGTCCCCCGGCCAGGACATCGCGAAGCGCCCGGCGCCATCCGACGTGGCCACGGCCAGCGCCCGGCGGCCGCCCACCGCGCGCAGCACCAGCCGCGCCTCCGCCACCGGCGCGCCGGCCACCAGCACCCGCCCGCGCACCCCGGGCAGCGGCGCGAGCTGCACGTCCAGGGTCACGCGGGGCGCGGCCTCGAAGCTGGGCGACGTGAGGGTGAAGGGCTCGAAGCCGGTGGCCGAGAACACCAGCGCCTCGACGTCCGGGCGCAGGCGATCGAGCTGGTAGCGCCCGGCCCCGTCGGCCGTGGCCTGCCGGGTCTTGCCCCCCGGCAGCGTGGCCACCACCCGGGCGCCGGCGACGGGGGCCCCGCCGTCATCGGTGATGCGCCCCACGACGGTGCGCGGGCCGTCCGCGGGCCACGCCACCTCGGTGTCCTCGGGGGCGGGGGGTGGGCCGCCATCGGCGTACACCACGTCGACAGCGAAGCGGGCCGACGGCGCGGCCGCCCGTGGGGCGGGATCGCCCCCGATGGAGACCACCCAGACCAGGGCGAGCAGCGCCCCCAAGCCGGCCAGCAAGAGCACCAGGGTCGCGGATCGTTTCATGGGCGGCAGGATAGTGCTGGGGGGACCCTCGATCCACACGCACCCCCGCCGGCGCGACCGCGAGCAGGCCGCAGTCCGCCACCCAGCGGCCGGGGCGACCGCCCCCCTCGCGCGGCGCGCAGCCCCCCGTCGGGCTGCTCAAGGGCGCGGGGCCAGCCAGCCGGACGTGACACGATCCATCGCAGCGGCCACCGCACCGGGCCCGGCGCCCTCCGCGAAGGCGCGGGCGCTGGGCGTCTCAGCAGCGGGTGGTGGCCCAGGGGCGGGCCCCGCCGAGCGCGGTCAGGGCGCGGTGTCGCCCGGCGTCGCCTTCGCGGACGCAGGGGTCGCCGGCGTGGCCGGCTTGGCGGTGGCCGGGTTGAACCCGCGCTCGGTCGCCGTCTCGTACGGCGGCGTCTTCTGCATGTAGAAGTACCAGCCCCCCAGGGCCACGATGAGCACAACGCCCAGACCGGCGATCAGCTGAATCGGCTTCATGTCGAACCCTCCAAGTTCCCCCAGGTTGATTACCTACCCCGTCGCCGCGGTACCGTCCAGCCCCAGGCGACGCCCGGCGCCGTCTGGGCCTCGCCCGCGCCCGCTCGGGGCGTGCGACCCCGTCACTGCCCCACCTCTCACCATGGAGCGACCCATGCGCCTCGCCCTCACGCTCGCCGCCTGGGGCCTGGCGGCCTGCACCGCGACCGGGCCCCTGCCCTCATCGGCTGGGGATGGGGGGGCGCCTGACCTCGCGGGGTCGAGCGCACCCGACGGGCACGCCCCCGACGGCGCGCCGCCCCAGGATGGCGCACCGGTGGCCGAGGTGGGTCCACCCCTCGACGGTGGCGCCGGCTCCGACGGGGGCGGCCCGGACCTGGGCGACGGCCTCGACGCCGGCCCCACCGACGCCGACCCCACCGACGCCGGCCCCCCCGACCTGGGCGACGACGGCCCGCCCGCCCTGCAGGTCGTCGCCCTCGGCCCGCAGCCCCTGCGCACCCCCCTCACCGTGCGGCTTGAGGCGCCGGCCGATGGCCTGCTCATCCAGGCCCGCGGCCCGGCGGAGGCGATCCTGGGCGTCGTGGACGTGCGCGGCCCCGACGGCCCCCTCGTCGGCCACTCCGGCCTCGAGGGCCCCTCCCGCGCGGTCCCCAACCCGGGCGTGGCGACAGCGCTCCTGCCCAACGACGGCAGCGGGCCCCTCCCCGCGGGCGAGTACCGCTTCACCGTCACCGCCATCGGCGCCGACGTGGCCGACACCGCCGAGGTCGAGATCTGGATCAGCCGGGGCGCGGGGGCCCACCTGCGGGTCAACGTCTGGGTCCCGCCCGCCCTGGGGATCGCCCTCGACGACCCCGCCCTCGACCTCTTTGCGGCGGCCCTGCGCGGCCGGGTCGCCGCCCTGGGGGTCGACGCCGTCAGCGTCGCGGTGCAGGGGCTGCCGGCCGAGACCGATCCGGTGGTGCGCATGAACGGCCTGCGCCGCGACTTCTCGGGCCTGAGCGCCCTGGCGGCGCAGCGCCCCCTCGACACACCGCCGGGCGTCGAGGTGTACCTCGTCGAGGACATCCTCGACGGCGAGCAGCGCATCAACGGCTTCGCCGCCGGGCTCCCCGCGCCCCTCGGCTGGCCCGACACCGCAGCCAGCGTCGTCGCGGTGCGCGGCGTGCTCCTGCCCGACTTCCCCGCCGCCGTCGCCGACTTCGCGCAGCACGAGATCGGGCACGCCCTGGGCCTGTTCCACACCACCGAGCCCTTCGGCGACCGCCACGACCCCCTCGACGACACCCTGCCCTGCCCCCTGGCCTGCGACGCCGACGGCGACGGGGTGCTGTTCGCGCGCGAGTGCGGCGCTCAGGGCCAGGGCAGCCCGCCGTGCCAGGGCGCGAGCGACAACGTCATGTTCTGGACCCTGGGCGGCCAGCGCGGGGTGAGCGCGCAGCAGCGCGCCGTCACCCGCCGTCACCCGTTGGCGGGCCTGCCGCCCTGAGCGGTGGCGCGCGCCCCGGTCCGGCGGCGGAGGTTGCGCCGCCGCCGCGGACGGGTCACCTTTCGAGCACCTCAGTCCGCGACCCGGAGCCCCCCCTTGAAACGAATGCTCTTGACCACCAGCGTCGCGCTCGCCACAGCCGCGTGTGGCGCGAAGGGCCCTGCAGCCCCGGCGGGCCCCGCCCCCTGCGCCACCGCGGCCACTCAGCTCAAGGCCCGCCTGGGCCCCGAGCTCGCCGGCGTCGACACCCGGCTCACCCTCCCGCTGGGCCCGACCAGCCGGGGCGGCTGCGCCCTCGTCTACCGCACGCTGGCCGAAGAGTCGCCGGACGAGCTGGAGGACGCCGACATCGGTGGCCCGGAGCAGCACCTGGCCATCTCGCTGCCAGACACCCGTGACCAGCAGGTGCTGACCCTGCAGAGCGCCGCGGAGGCCGCGCCGGGGCCCGTGGCCATCAAGATCAGCCTCAAGGACGTCACCGGCAACGGCCGCCCCGAGCTGGTCGCCGTCGAAGACGCCGGCACCGTGGGCGACGCCTACCGGGGCTTGCGGGTGTTCACCTATGCGGCGGGGGCCTCGGCCGCCCGCGAGGTCTTCAGCGAGCGCTTGGTCATCAAGACCCCCGAGGGGCTGGAGCTGATCCCCGAGTGGCGGGCGGGCAGCGTGGAGGCCAAGCGGGCGATCCTGCTCGACGGCGCGGGCACCTTCCGCATCTTCACCTGGGCCCCCTCGACCCAGACCTTCGCCTTCGACGAGGCCGCCACCGCGGCCCGCAACCCGAAGCCCGCGGCCCCCCCTGCGGCCCCTGGCAGCGACGGCCTGCCCGCTGACGCCACGCCGGACGCGCCCACCGACGCCCCGGCCCCGGACGCCAAGGGCCCCGCGGCCGCGCCCGCGAGCGACGCCCCGAAGGTCCCCACCATCGAGCTCCCCTGACCGCCCATTCAGGGCGGCGGCCCGCCTGGATTGAGCGCCGCCCCTGGTCGAACTCTCTGGCGGCGCTCCGCCCATGCCCCGCAGATCGCTGCGCGCAGCACCCCAGGTGCGGCTCGACCACGCGACCCCTCGCGTCGCCCTGGGCGACCGGGTGTCGGCCGACTCGCTGGCGGGCTGTGTGGAAGAGGCGGCGGGCGATCCCCGCCACGGGGCGCCGGTGACAGCCAGCGCCGCAGGCCGTCGGGGCGCTGCGCCCCGGGCCCGACCTACTGGTCGACCGTGTCGACGCGCAGGGTGTTGAGCAGATCCTGCATCTCGGTCTCGACCTTCGAGATGCGCACCACGTTGTCGATGATGATGTCCCGTGCCTCGCCGGCAGGGGTCAGCACCAGCCGGCCGGCGCCGAGCAGGGCGTACTCCATCACGTCGTTGATCTCCTTCGAGATCCGCAGGCCGGGCGCCGAGCGCCGCTCCACGTCGCCGAGCAGGCCGTGGTGGTGCAGCAGCTCGTTGTTCTTCACCTCCCAGTAGTCGAACCGGCTGTTGATGATCACCACCGCCAGCATGAGGGTGAAGCCCAGCGCCCAGATCCAATAGAAGGTGCTGTTCATGAACATCGGCTGATCGAGGGCGGAGCGGATGGCGTTGCCCACCGCGGGCTCGATGGACGACACCAGCCCCACGATGACCACCAGCAGCACGATGACGATGCTCATCAGCCGCGTGTAGTCGAAGGCCACCACGCTCAGGTTGAAGAAGAACAGCAGCGTGAACAGGATCCCCGACACCCCAGGGGACGCCTCCGAGACCGACGCCGTGGAGGTCCAGATGCCAAACCCGATGCTCGCGAGCCACGTCGGGTACAGGTAGATCACGTTCGACAACGGCCGAATGATCACGCGCCGCGTTGGTTCTTTCGCCATGGGAGCCTCCCGCCGACCAGCCCGCCCCTGGCAATCAACCGGGGCGCCCCGGTTGTCGCAGAGGCCGAAGGAGCGGTCAAGGTGCGCCGCGCCACCCAGCCCCCGATCGAGGGCGACACCGCCGACGGTGGACCGACCGGCCCCGCGCAGCGGCTGAGGGCGCGGGCGCGCGTCAACGGCGACCCTTCAAGGGGGAGCCGCCAGAGCGGACGCCGCGGCGTGATCCAGGACGGGAGCGCAGAGGGGGCGCGCGCCGGGCTCAAGGGCCACGCGGCGCGCGATCGCGAGAGGCTTAGAGCCCCACCACGTAGTGCAGGATCGCCTCGATCTCGGCGTCCGTCATCGGCAGGGGCGGCATCGCCGGCGGGTAGTCCTTGACCACCTTCGCGTTCGGCTGCTTGACCGACTCGGTGAAGTAGGCCTGGTCAACGATGATCTCGCTGCCGTCGGCCATGATCTCCTTGCGGCCCCAGATGCCCTTCATCGTCGGCCCGACCAGCTTGCTGCCGTCGATGCTGTGGCAGGCCGAGCAGGTCTTGCTCGCGAAGAGCGCCTTGCCCTGCTCCGCCTTGGCGGCGTCCACGGCGAAGGCGGGCTTCGCGGGGGCGTCGGGCGCAGCGCCGTCCACAGCCCCGTCCGCAGGCGCGGCGGGGGCGGGCGGCGGCGGCGGCGCGGGCGGGTTCATCCGCTCATCCGCCGCCAGCGGGTAGTCCTCGCCCAGCGTCTTCTTGGGGTAGAGCGCCGTCAGGTCCTCAGCCTGCTCAGCCTCCAGCCGCAGCTGCGCGACCTGCTCGTCCTTCAGGTAGTGGTTGTCCCGCACCGGGTCGATGTACCCACGGGAGTACACGTCGCTCAGCACGAAGATGAAGAACAGCGCGACGAACAGCAGCCCGAACATGAAGGTCAGGCTGTTGAGGCGATCGTCATACAGCAGGTGCATGAAGATCAGCGCGACCATGCTGGCCTTCACCGTCGCCACGAGCATGGCGATCAGCGTGTTGGCCGCGCCGAAGTCGAACTGCGCGATCCCCACCGTGACCGCCGTCAGCACCAGCAGCGCGCCGAAGACGGCGAAGTAGTGGCTGAGCGGCGTGATGTGGTGGTGGTGGCCCTCGCCGTGGGCGGTGTGCTCGGTACTCATCGAGTGACCTCCCTTAGACCAGGTAGAGCAGGGGGAAGAGGTAGATCCAGATCAGGTCCACCAGGTGCCAGTACAGGCCGCCCAGCTCCACGGGGGTGTAGTAGCCCTCGTAGAAGTGACCCCGCATGGCCCGGGTCATCACCCAGGTCAGCACGATCATGCCGATGACGACGTGGATGCCGTGCAGCCCGGTCATCAGGAAGTAGACCCCGAAGAACAGGTGCGGGTTGGCGGCGTCGATGCCGGCGTAGAAGTAGTGGGTGCCCGGCAGCAGCCCTTCGTGGATCTTGTGCGAGTACTCCAGGTACTTCACCACCAAGAAGCAGCCGGCCAGGATGATCGTCACGGCCAGCAGCCCGACGATCTGACCGTTCTTCTCACCCTGCTTGTTGGTCTGCGCCGAGCGGGTCGCCAGCGCCACCGTGAAGGAGCTGGTGATCAGCACCAGGGTGTTGACCGTGCCCATGGTGACGTCGAGCGTCTTGGACGCCTCCGCCCACATGACCGGGTTGATGGACTTGATCACTGTGTAGGCCACGAACAGCCCGCTGAACAGCAGGACCTCCGTGACCAAGAACAGCCACATTCCCAACTTCGCGGAGGATGACTCCTGATCCGCGGAGTGGAAATGATGGGCGACTTCGTGTCGAACGAGCGTGCTCATCGTTGCTCCCGGCCTCAGGCCTTCGTCCCGGCCTTGGGGTACTCGTAGGGCCCCTCGACCACCGTGGGGATCTCGTGGAAGTTGTGCTCAATGGGGGGCGACTGGATCGACCACTCCAGGGAGCGCGCGCCCCAGGGGTTGGCCGGCGCCTTGGCCCCGTTGCGCAGCGAGCTGAACAGGTAGCCCAACATCATCAGGACCGCCACGCCCAGGAACCACGTCCCCGAGGTCGACACCTTGTGCAGGGTCTCGAACTCCGGGAGGTAGTCGTAGTAGCGGCGGGGCATGCCCCGGGTGCCCAGGATGAACTGGGTGAAGAAGGTGATGTTGAAGCCGATGAACACGAGCCAGGCCGCGATCTTGGCGAGCTTCTCGTTGTACATGCGGCCGAACATCTTGGGCCACCAGTAGTGCAGCGCCCCGAAGAACGCCATCACGGTGCCGCCCATCATGACGTAGTGGAAGTGGGCCACCACGAAGTAGGTGTCGTGCAGGTGCACGTCGGTGCCCATCACGCCCAGGAACAGCCCGGTGAGGCCGCCGATGGTGAAGAGGATCAGGAACCACACCGCGTACAGCATGGGCGCCGTCAGGTCGATGCTGCCGCCGTAGAGCGTCGCCACCCAGTTCAGCACCTTGATGGCCGAGGGGATGGCCACCAGGAAGGTGAGGAAGCTGAAGATCATGCCCGCGTAGACCGACTGGCCCGACACGAACATGTGGTGGCCCCACACCAGGAAGCTGATGACCGCGATGGCCAGCGACGACAGCGCGATGGCGCGGTAGCCGAAGATCTTCTTGCGGGCGAAGGTGGTGATGAGCTCGCTCATCACGCCCATGCCCGGCAGGATCATGATGTAGACGGCCGGGTGGCTGTAGAACCAGAAGAAGTGCTGGAAGAGCACGGGGTCGCCGCCCAGGGCCGGGTCGAAGATGCCGACGCCCAGGGCGCGCTCCATGGCGAGCAGCAGCAGGGTGATGCCCAGCACGGGGGTCGCCATCACCTGGATGATCGACGTCGCGTACAGGGCCCACACCATC
>JAUHVS010000165.1 GCA_030424955.1 bacterium
CCGGCGGGCGACCCCACCCCCCGATCCGGCGCGGGTGGCCGAGCTGACCGCGGCCGCCGAGGCGGCCGACGGCCCGGATCGCGAGGCCGCCGAGGACGCCCTCACCGCCCTGCGCCGGGTGCAGGCCGCCCACGCCCGGGGCGAGGTCCACGCGCAGCGGGTGGCGCTGAAGCTCGAGGCCCTGACCGCCACGCTGGACCACCTGCGCATCGGCGCCGCCAACCTGGACGCGGCCGCCCGCCCCGCCGTGGCCGAGCGCCTGCGCGGTGAGGTGGCCGAGGCCGTCGACGACCTGGAGCGCGCCGTCGCCACCAGCCAGCGGGAGCTGGCCGAGCTCTGATCACCGACGCCCACCAAACCGCGCGGCCTGTGGGGCCGCTGCACCATCCCCCTGGGGCCACCCCTGCCGGAGGACCTGCGCGCGCATGCACCTCGATCCCCTGATGCCCAAGCTCGTGGCCGCCGCCTTCGCGGTGGTGGCCGTGGGCCTGTTCCTGCGCTGGCTCCGCCAGCCCCACGTGGTGGTGTACCTGGTGGCCGGGGCCATCCTGGGGCCGCACGCGCTGGGCCTGCTGACCGACGTCGAGGGCGCCGCGCGGCTGGGGGACGCCGGGGTGGTGCTGCTGCTCTTCTTCGTGGGCATGGAGGTGTCGCTGCCGCGGCTGCTGGCCAACTGGCGGGTGGCGGTGATCGGCACCGCCGTGCAGATCGCCCTGACGGTGGGGGTGGTGGCCGCGCTCGGGGCCTGGCTCGACTGGGCGACCGGCCGGGTGATGCTGCTGGGCTTCGTGGTGAGCCTCAGCAGCACCGCCGTGGTGGTGTCGATGCTGCGGGAGGCGGGCCAGCTCGACAGCGAGATCGGGCACGACGCCGTGGGCATCTTGCTGGTACAGGACCTCGCGCTGGTGCCGATGCTGCTGGTGATCGGCCTGCTGGCCGACACCCCCTCGGACGCCGGGGACGTGGGCCTCCAGGTGCTCGGCGGGCTGGGCACCCTGGGCATCGTCGCCTGGGTCGTGCGCAAGGGCCCCATCCGGCTCCCGCTGATCCGGCGCCTCGCGGCCGATCATGAGCTGCAGGTGTTCGCGGCGCTGCTGCTGTGCTTCGGCCTCGCGACGCTGACCGCGCTGACCCAGCTCTCCACCGCGCTGGGCGCCTTCGTGGCGGGCATCGTGGTGGCCTCGGCGGACGAGTCGCACTGGGTACACGACAGCCTCAACCCCCTGCGGGTGCTGCTCGTGGCGCTCTTCTTCGCCTCGGTGGGCATGCTGATCGACCTGCGGTTCTTGGTGGACGCCTGGTGGATCGTCGCGCTGCTGGTGCTCACCGTGCTGGTCACCAACACCCTGCTCAAGGCGGGGGTCCTGCGCGCGCTGGGCCGCCCCTGGCGCCGCAGCTTCGAGATCGCCGCGATGCTGGCGCAGGTGGGGGAGTTCAGCTTCGTGCTCGCCGCCGTCGGGCGCCAGCAGGGGCTGATCTCGGACTATGGCTACCAGCTGTCGGTGGGGCTGATCGCGATCTCGCTGCTGGCCAGCCCGCTGTGGATCGCCGGGGTCCGCCGGCTGACGGGCGCGTCGCCCGCTGCGCCCCCGCCCGCGGGCTGAGCTGGTTGGGCCTCAAGCCCAGGGCGCGAGCGGCCGATAGACGCCGCCAGCCATCAGCCCACCGAGGTGCGCCATGACCCAGCCCAACCCCGCCCTGCCCACCGCCTACCGCCTGGGCGGCCTCAAGTGCGACGGCTGCGTCGCCACCGTCGACGCCGCGGTGCGCGCCGCGCTGCCCGATGCCCAGGTGGCGGTGCAGCTTGCCGATCCTCAGCTGGTGGTGACGGGGGCGCACGGCGCGGACCAGGTGGCGGCGGCGGTGCAGGCGGCGGGCTTCACCTACGAGGGGCCCACGGGCTGAGCGCTCGCGGCCCCAAGGGCCCGCTCAGGGCGCGGTGAGGGCCTTCGCCTCGTCCACGCTGGCGGCGCAGCGGAAGCCGAAGTGGTGGAAGTACGGGTCGTTCTTCGGCAGGTGCTGGCGGCGGTAGAAGGTGCGGGCGTGATCCGGCCCCCAGTACCACGAGCCGCCCCGCACGCCGCGCTGGTGGTGCCCCTCGCAGGGCGCCTTGCCGTCGCAGGGCCCCTTGGGATCGACGCCCGCGCAGGCGGCGCCGCACTCGGCGTAGCTGTCGCTGAACCAGTCGGCCACCCACTCGTAGCTGTTGCCCGCCATGTCGAACAGGCCGTAGACCCCGGCCGGCTTGCCGCCGACGGCGAGCACGCGGCCCTTCTCGGGGTGGCTGCCCTTCTTCTTCACGCCGCAGGAGCGGCCCGCCTCGGTCTTGATGACCGCGCGGGTGCAGTCGGCGGGCTCGTCGCCCCAGGGGTAGGTGCGCCCGTCGGTGCCGCGGGCCGCCTTCTCCCACTGGGCCTCGGTGGGCAGGTGCTTGCCGTGGGCCTCGCAGTACTGCACGGCGTCGAACCAGCTCACGCCGTTGATGGGCTGCGTGGGCCGGCTGAAGTCGGCGTACTTGGGGCCGGCCTTGCGGCACTTGCCCTGGCGCACGCAGGCCTTGTAGGCGGCGACGGTGACCTCGTTCTTGTCCATGAAGAAGGTCTGCAGCCACACCTCGGCCTGGGGCCGGGCGGTGGCCAGGGTCTCGCTGCCCCGGATGAAGGCGCCGCCGGGGATGCACGCCATGCCCTCGGGCGCGGCGCCACAGGGGATCGGGGCCGGGGCGCCGGGGAAGGCCGGGGGGGCCTCGGCCTGCGCCACGCCCGCGCAGAGCAGGGCCGCGGCCGCCCAGCGCGCGGGGGCCCAGCGGGCGGCGGCGCTCACTTGTCGCCGCCCTCGGCCCCAGGCTTGGTGTAGCCCTTCGGCAGCGCCTCGGCGAAGCTGACCATCTTCTTCTTGTCTTTGCGGCGGCCGCGGGTGGCGTGGCGCACGGAGCCCCGGGTCATGTGGGTCATCCAGGCCTGGAAGTTCTCGCCGGTCTGCAGGTTGTACTCGTAGAGCGCGTCGGGCGACCAGTCGGGGCGGTAGCCCATGGTGCGCACGATCATCGAGCGGTCGTCCATGGGCAGGGCCCGCATGTTGCGCTTGTAGCTCTCGGGGTACGGGCGGAAGTAGGCCTCGGCGTTGCTCACGTACATCACCCGCACCGGCAGGTTGACGGCCTTGGCCGCCTTGGCGAGGTCGAGCACCGTGAGCTCGGCGGTGAGATCGCCGCGCATCATGTACACCCGGTTGGCCTGGTACATGCCCTTCACCCAGTTGAACTGCGCGGGGTCGTCGAGCCAGCACGAGGTGTTGCGCGCCTTCATGATGCGCCGCACCTTGCGCAGCCGGCCCCACACCAGGCCGCGGCTGATGCGGAAGGCGCGGTCGTAAGGCTTGCGGGCGGCGGCGTCGGGCCACTCGGCCGCCATGTAGCCCTTCAGGCGGTCGTCGTCCTTGCGCCACATGTTGATCAGGTCGTCGGCGTCCGCCGCGTTGAGGATCGCCAGCCGGTAGATCTTGTGCAGATCCACCACCACCTGGTCGAAGTCCATCAGCACCAGCACCTCGGGCTTCGCCCAGGCGCCCATGGTGTACATCTGGTCGGTGCCGACGCCGATCATCACGCCGCCGCGGTCCAGCACGTACTCCTTGAACAGCCAGTGGTGGTTCTCATCGCTGACCACGAAGTGGCTCTTGCGGTTCAGCTCGGGCGGCGCCGGATCGGGGCGCACGGCGCTGAAGGCGTCCACCAGGGCCTGCGGCGCGGGGGCGATGCCGCCGGCGTTCTCGGCCGCAGCGGCGGCGGGGAACAGCAGGGCGAGGGCGAGGGGCAGGGCGAGCAGCGGTGTGAGACGCACGGGGACCTCGGGGGCGAGCAGGCGAGAGTTCGGGCGTACCTTCAACGAGGCGGGCGGCCGGCGCAACGGTGCAGGCGCGCACGGCATTCACTGGCGCCGTCTGCGCCCAGGGCCGCGGGCGCTTGCTCCCGCGGGCAAATTATGGTCCCGTCCGCGCCTCGCCCGGGCCGCCGGGCGACTGGACAGCAAGGAGAAGGTCACGATGCGCATCATCCTCGTTGGCCCGCCCGGCGCGGGCAAGGGCACGCAGGCTGCCCGCCTCATCGACACCCTCAACATCCCGCACATCAGCACCGGCGACATGCTGCGCGCGGCGGTCAAGGCCGGCACGACCCTGGGCCTCGAGGCGCAGGCCTTCATGACCCGCGGAGACCTCGTCCCCGACGAGGTGGTCATCGGCATGATCATCGAGCGGATCGCCGCCCCGGATTGCAGCAAGGGCTTCATGCTCGACGGCTTCCCCCGCACGGCGCCCCAGGCGGCGGCGCTGGACGAGGCCATGGCGGCCGCGGGCGTGACCCTGGACGCGGTGCTGCTCATCGAGGTGCCCGACTCGCTCATCGTGGAGCGCATCACGGGCCGGCGCAGCGATCCCGAGACGGGCGCCATCTACCACCTGGCCTTCAACCCGCCGCCCGCCGAGATCGCGGACCGGGTGGTGCAGCGCAAGGACGACACCGAGGCCGCCTGCGTGGCCCGGCTGTCGAAGTACCACTCCGAGACGGCCCCCATCGTGCCGTTCTACGAGGCCAAGGGCCTGCTGCGGCGGGTGGACGGCGTGGGCAGCCCCGACGCCGTCACCGCGCGCATCGCCGACGCCCTCAAGGGCTGAGCCCCCCGCGGCCGCCCCCGGGCGCCGCCCCCCTCAACGCAGCTCGACGGACCGCGCAGCCAGCGCAGGGCCCGCCGCGTCGGGCACCGGCGCCGCCCGGCGCTTCTGGTAGGGTGCGCAGGCGGGCCGCGCCCCCAGTGCGCGCGGCCGCCCTTCAACCCCGAGGTGCACCCATGTCGCGGACGTCTGCGTCGGTTCGATGGCTCTGGTGGTTGGCCGTGGCCGCCCTGCTGGGGGGCTGCTCCGCGGCCGCGGTGGGGCCAGGCGGGGTGGTGCTCGGCCTGCTGGCCGTGCTGGCGCTCACCGCCTGCACGCAGGATCCCGCGCCGACCCCCGTCGAGGACGCCGAGGCGGTGACGGACGCCGGGCTCGACGCCACGCCGCCGGACGCCGGCCGGGACGCGGCGATCGCCGACGCTGGCGCCGACGGCGGCGCCTGGGAGCCCTGCTGTACCGATGGCGTGATCGCGAGCTGCTACTGCCCTGCGGGCGCAGCGTGCAACTACGGGTGGTTCACCCCCTGTGGGGGCGGCGAGTGCGTCGAGGGCGGGGGCGCGTGCCCCGGGGCCGACCAGGGGGTGGACGCCGAGCCGCTGGACGGCGGCGCCGTGGATCAGGGCGCGGTCGACCAGGGAGCGGTAGACATGGCCCCCGTCGAGGCCGACATGGGGTTCTGGGAGGCCTGCTGCCTCGATGGCGTCATCGACAGCTGCTACTGCCCCGCCGGGGCGGCCTGCAACTACGGGTGGTTCGAGGACTGCGGCGGCGGCGCCTGCACCGTGCCTGGGGGGGCCTGCCCGTGAAGCCGGTGCGCTGGGCCGGGGGCCCCTTCGCCCCCATGCACGCGGCGTTGATGGGCGCGGCGGCCGAGCTGCCGCCCTTCGACGCCGCCGCCTTTGAGCCCGCGCTGGTGGCCGAGGCCCGCGCCGCCTGGGCGGATCGCGTGCGCACCGAGTTCCGATCGACGCAGATCATGGCGCGCTTCCTGACCGAGGTGCTGGGCGCGGGCGATCCGCTGGACGTGTACGCGGGCGCCGTCGACCTGGTGGCCGACGAGGTGCGCCACACGGCCCTGTGCGCGGCGCTGCTGCAGGCCATGGGGGGCCAGCCGGGCCTGCCGGAGCCCACCCGCCTGCAGGATCCCGAGCCCTTCCTGCGCTCGCCCATGGCCGAGCGGGCGCTGGCCACGGCCATCAGCATGCTGCTCATCAACGAGACGGTGTCGGTGGCGTTCATCGAGGATCTGGCGGCCCGCTGCACGGTGCCGGCGGTGCAGCACGTGCTGTCGGCGACGGTGGCGGACGAGGACGGGCACAGCGACTTCGGGCGCACCTATGTGAAGAAGAGCCTCGCGCGGTTCCCCATCGCCTCGCTGCCCGCGTGGCGGCACCTGGTGGCCCAGACCCTGCTGCCCCATCAGCAGCACGCGGCCCGCGCCCTGGCCGAGGTGCCGGCCGACCAGCAGCGCCTCGACGCCTGGCCCGAGCCGGAGCGCGCGGCCCTGGGCCTGTTCTCGCCCGTGCGGCAGGCGCTGGTCTATCAGGCGGCCGAGGCCCGGCTGCTGGCGGATCTGCGCGGGCTGGGGCTGGCGCCTTGAACCGGTGGGGGCGCGCCCTGGTGGGGTGGACGCTGGCGGGGGGCGCGCTGGCGGCCTGCGCGGACGATCCCGCGCCGCTGCCGCGCTTCACCACCGACGGCGCGCCGCCCGCCCGCGACCGGGGCCAGGCCATGGACGCGCTCGCGATCCAAGACGGGGCGGTGGACGCTGCGGCCGATCAGGCCGTGCGGCCGGTGGACGGCGGCGCGCTCGACGCGGGCGCCCCGGACGCCGAGCCCCCGGACGCTGCGCGGTTGGATCTTGGGCCCCTGGACGCCGCGCCCCCAGACGCGCAGACCCCGGACGCCGCGCCGCTGGACGCGGACCCCCCGGACGCGGCCCTCGACGGGGGCGCCGCCGACGCGGGCTCACCCGACGCCGAGGTCCCCCTGGGCCCGTGCCCCGCCGACATGGTGTGGGTGCCCGGGGGCGTGTCCCCGCTGGGCCCCAACAACGTGCCCGTCGACCTGCCGGCCTTCTGCATCCACCAGCTTGAGGTCACGGCGGGCGCCTTCAACGCCTGCGCCGAGGCCGGCGGCTGCGCCGGCTACGAGGGCTGGGCCCTGTGCCGCGACGGTGATCCCCGCCGGCCGCACCAGTGCCGCGCCGATCGCCAGGGCTGGCCCGCGAACTGGATCGACTGGTTCCGCGCCGACGAGTACTGCCGCTGGATCGGCGGCCGGCTGCCCAGCGAGCCGGAGTGGGAGAAGGCCGCCCGCGGCTTCCCCGGGCGCCTGTGGCCCCACGGGGACCGCATCGGCTGCGCGGACGCGCACTACGCCCGCGGCCAGGCCTTCAACGCCTGCGCGGGCTTTGGCGGGCGGGCCGACGACGCCCTCCCGCCGGGGGGCTACCCCGCGGCGCTGAGCCCCTTCGGCGCCCTCGACCTGGCGGGCAACGTCAAGGAGTGGGTGGACATCCGCGAGGATCCCCAAGCGGTGCCCGCCGACGACGATCCCGGGGTGACCCGCGGGGGGAGCTGGCGGGACAGCGCCGAGCAGGTGTCGGCCCTGGCGCGGGACACCCTCATCGGCCACGGCGTGAGCAGCCCGCTCCACGGCTTCCGCTGCGTGGCCGCCGCCCGGCCCTGACCGCGCCCCGGGCCAGCGCCCGCGGCCGGCTCGGCGCCGGTCGGGTCACCCAGTTGTTTCCAAGCGGCCTCGGATGCGATACAGCGGCCCGCAACCGGGGAGGGGCCATGCGCCCAGCACAGCACACGTCGACGCCCAGGTGGTGGCTCACTACGGCCGCTGTGATGGGTGCGGTGTGCGGGCTCGACGCGGTGTGGACGGCCGGCGGCGTGGACGCCGTCGCCGCCGCCGCCGGGCTGGGCGTGACCCTGGGGGCGCTGCTCGGCCTCGCCCTCGACGGCCTGGGCGCCGTGGGCCGCCGCCTGCCGTGGCCCGCGACCCTGGTGGGCTGGCTGGCCCTGGGCGCCGGCGCTGGTCACTGGCTCGCCGAGGGCCTGGGGGCCTGGACCCGCCTCGACGGCCCCTACCGCACCCTCGCGATCCTGTCCCTCGGCCTCAGCTACGGCGGCGGCGCCGCCCTGGGCGCGGTGCTCTGGAGCCAGCAGCCCCGCCGCGGCGCGCCGGCCCTGGCCATGGCCCGCCCCTGGCTGCGCTGGGCCAGCGTGGTGGCCCTGGTGGCGGGCGCCGTGGTGATGACCCGCGTCGACCGCACCCGCTTCGTGGGCATCTACCCCGACGCCCACGTGGCGCTGCAGGCCGTGAGCCTGTGGGCCCTGGCCGCCGCCACCCGGCTGCTCATCGGCCGGCCGCGGGTGGCCCGCCGCGGCCTCGCGCTGGCCGCCGTGGTGGTGCTGGGCCTGAGCGTGGGCACCTTCGCCGCCCTGCACGGGGGCGCGCCGGTCACCCTGTCGGCCCTCGCGCGGCGGCCGCTGCCCGATCTGGCCTTGTCGACCCTGCGGGCCTGGACGGACGTCGACGGCGACGGCGTGTCGAGCCTGCTCGGGGGCGGCGACCGGGCGGCCTTCGACCCAGACATCGGGGCCTTTGAGGGCACGCTCGAGGTGGATCCCACCCTGGGCGGCACGGCCCAGGCCGTCGCCGAGCCCTCGCCGGTGAGCGTGGTGCTCATCACCGTCGACACCCTGCGCCCCGACCGCATGGGCGTGTACGGCCACAGCCGCAACACGACCCCCCGCATCGGCGCCTGGGCCCAGCGGGCCACCCGCTTCGACCGCGCCTACACCAGCGGCTCGTGGACCTCGCTGGCGGTGAGCAGCCTGATGCGGGGCGTGTACCCGCGCCGCCTGCAGTGGACCCGGCTGGCCGAGACCACCCGCTTCCGCCTCGTGCGCGCCGACGAGATGACCCAGCTGGCCGAGGGCGAGCGGCTGAAGCTCATGTTCGGGCTGCCCCTCGAGGATCCGCGGCCCACCCTCGCCGAGCGGCTGAAGGCCCGCGGCATGTACACCATGGGGGTCGCCGACGACGGCTACTCCAGCTTCCTCAGCCGCGAGATGGGGGCGGCCCGGGGCTTCACCGACTTCCTGTCCGTCGACAGCCTGCCCGCCAAGGAGCGCACCGACGCCGGCACCACCAAGCTGGCCCTGCAGGCGCTCCAGAAGCGCCCCAAGGACACCCCGTTCTTCCTGTGGGTGCACTACTTCGGGCCCCACAGCCCGTCGGAGCGCTACGTGCGCAGCTGGGCCTACGGCCGCGGCGTCGCCGAGGAGTACGACCACGAGGTGCGCTACAACGACGCCCACGTGGGGCGGCTGCTGACCATGCTGGAGCGCATCGGCAAGCAGACGCCGCTGGCGATCGTGCTCACCTCGGATCACGGCGAGCTCTTCCTGGACCGCCGCCGCCTGCACGGCGTGGGCCTGCAGGAGCAGCTGGTGCGGGTGCCCATGCTGATCCAGGCGCCCGGGCTGCCCACGGGGCCGTCCTCGCAGCTGGTGAGCCTGGTGGATCTGGCGCCGACCATCCTGGGGCTCACCCGCACGCCGCTGGACGGGGTGATGGACGGCGAGGATCTCGTGGGGCTGCTCAAGGCCCCCCCGAGCCCCCGGGTGCTGCTGACCGAGACCTGGCGCTTCAACCGCCACCGCAAGCCCGTGCGCGACCTGGTGGGCGCCTTCGATGGCACCCACATGCTGGTCAAGGACGGGGTGCGCAACCTCAAGAGCGTGTTCTCGCAGCGCGATCTCGCCGTGGAGCAGACCGACCTGCACCACCAGGTGAAGGTCCCGCACCTCGAGGCCGCGCTGCAGCGCTACCAGGCGCAGACCCGCGGCGGCCGGGTGGACCTGCGGGACTGACCGGCGCGACCTGCGGGCCCGCCGGGCATCGCATCGCAGCGCGCCCGCGAGCGCGGCGCGGCCCAGCGTGGAGGACCCGATGGCCATCGACTTCAAGACCCTCGACGAGGCGGCGTGGCGCGCGCGCCTCTCCCCCGAGCAGTTCCGCATCTTGCGCCAGGCGGGCACCGAGCGGGCCTTCACCGGCGAGCACTGGGACACCGATCGGCCGGGCGTGTACTTCTGCGCTGGCTGTGACGCCGAGCTGTTCCACGCCCCTCACAAGTTCCACTCGGGGTGTGGCTGGCCCAGCTTCACCCTGCCCGCCAGCGGCGATCGCATCACCGAGCACACCGACCTGAGCCACGGCATGCGCCGGGTCGAGGTGCGCTG
>JAUHVS010000886.1 GCA_030424955.1 bacterium
CGAGTTTGGCCGCGGCGCCACGTTCAAGAGCCCGGGGGGAGACTTCGCCCTGACCCTGCGCGGCCGGGTACAGACCCGCGCCGACCTGGACGGGGGCTCGGTGGACGCGAAGTACGGCGCAGGCGACGGCTGGCGGTACTACTGCGCCCACGACCTGCTGCAGGCGTGCGAGGTGCACCGCGAGCAAGAGGGCGAGCCGATCATGATCTTCTACATGTGATCCCGACGGCGGCTACTCGCCCCCATCACCAAGCTCGGGGGCGCACCAGGTCACGGCCTGACCCAGGCAGGCGACCAGGTCACCCCCGTCGGGGAAGCCCTCGGCCTCCAGCTCGGCGCGATAGCCCTGGAAGCAGCCCCCCGCGGCCTGGCTGTCCCACGCGCCCGGCCCCCGTTGGGACGAGCCGCCGCCCGCCAGTTCGAAGTCCTGCACCACCGCTCCGCCGGCCATGAAGGTGTAGCTGACCACGTTCGTGAACTCGTTGATCCCATACCGGAAGCTCACCCGGGTGCCGGGCTCGGCCGCGGCCAGCGCAGCGGCCATGCGGTCCAGCGCAGCGGGGTCCCGCTCCCACGCGGCCACGTCCAGGGCGGCCGCCTCGCTGGCTGCACTGTAGCAGTCGAGCTGTGGACACCGGCGGTTCAGGCACTCCGTCCGGGTCCCCAGGCAGGCCACCTGGTCTGCCACACACACCGGCGGCAGCTCGCAGGGCAGGCGGTAGGCGCTGCTGGGCACGCAGTACCCGTGGCTCGGGTCGGCGGGCGTCTGCAGGCAGCCGTTCTCGCCGTCGGGGTGGCGCGCGATCAGCTCGACGCCCGGGTGCCGACACACGAAGCCCGCGGCACACCCGTCGTCGTCGCGGCAGCGGTCGCGGGGCTGGCCTTCGACGTCGTAGGGGCTGTCCCAGCGGCCGCAGGGCGTCTCGTCGCAGTCGGCGGGCTCGGGCAGCGGCGCCAGGTCGAGTTCGGCGTCGGGCGCGACCTCGGCGTCGGGCGCGATCTCAGCGTCCGGCGCGAAAGCGTCGGCCACGACCGCACCGTCCTGTGCGACCGCCGAGTCCGACACGGGCCCTGCGTCGGTGCCGGCCCCCGCGTCGGCGGCGATGGCGGCCGCGTCTTCAGCGGGCGGATCCTTTGTCTGGGAGGCGGGCGAGCCGTCGCAGGCAGCGAGGACGAGCGGGAGGGCGAGCAGGTGGATCGGGCGCATCTGGAGACTCCGAGCAGGCAGTGGCCTGGCACCGGACGGCGTGATCAGGCACGTCTTACGTGAATGGCGCTCAATCCGTGAGCCATAGCAGCAGCAGGCCGAACGAGGCGGGCAGGCGCACGTCCAGGCCGGCGATGGCCAGGTACTCGGTGGTGCCCTGGTCCAGGCGGCGCACGCCGCGGGTGAGGCGCAGGCCCACGCCCAGCTCGCCGGCGGCGTAGCCCAGGATGCCCACGTTCTGATCGCCGTCGTCGCCGTCGCCCTGCTGGCTGAAGGGCACGAAGTCGGGGGGATCGGTGTTGGGGTCGTCGCGCTCGCGCTCGCCGCGCTGGGGGAACTGGATGTCGTCGTCGCTGCCGATTCGAACCCTGTGACCATAATGAAGTCAGGGGGTTAGCTGCGGCTCGTCGACCAAGCCACGGCGCACCGCGCCGGACGGCGGCCAATCGAGGCGCCAACCAGG
>JAUHVS010000166.1 GCA_030424955.1 bacterium
GCCGGCGCCCTGGGGCACGCGCTGAGCTGGGCGGTGTTCTTCAGCCTCGCCGGCCCGGCCCTGTGGGCTCGTGGGCTCACCCACTCCCTCACGGTCGTGCCCGCCGGCGCCTGGCCCCCCGTCGCCGCGTGGGCGGCCGGCGGCGCGTCGCTCTTCGCCAGCCTGCTGGCGCTGGGGCTGCCCTGCTGGGTGAGCGCGCTGGCGGTGGGCCCCATCGCGGGCTGGGTGGGCCGGGTCGGCGCCGCCGAGGTGGGCGCCGCCGTCTGGACCGCCCGCCCGCTGGTGACCCTGGCGCTGTGGGCCGCGCTGCTGCCCGTCATGGCCGACTGGCTGGGGGCCTTCTGGCGCGAGGCGCTGGGTGGCTGATCCGAAAGCCGAGGCGCTGGCCCGCGGGGATCTGCCCCAGGCGGCGGGCTGGGTGGGCGCGGGCGTGGCCCTGGGCGGCGGGCTGGGGGCGCTGGCGGGGGCGGCCACGGCGCCCTGGCTGGCCCTGGTTCAGGCGGGCGTGACCGGCGACCCCGCCACCTGGGAGCTGGCCCGCGCGGTGGCGCTGCAGGTGGCCGGCGGCACCCTCGCCGGGGCCGCGCTGGGGCTCGCGCTGGCCCAGATCAGCCTGGGGGCGTGGGCGCCGCGCTGGCGCTGGCAGGTGCAGCCCGGCCCAGCGCCGCGGCGGCTGGGGGCGGTGGCGCTGATCGGGGCGGCCGGCGCGGCCCTGTGGGGGCCGGTGGCGGTGCGGGCGGACCTCGACCCGGGGCGGCTGCTGCTGGCGGTGGGGGTGGCGAGCTTCGGCCTGGGGGCCCTGGGCACCGCCGTCGCGGCGCTGCTCGATCGGCGGCGGGGGCTGGTGGCCTGGCGGGCGCGGGTGATCCCCCCGCAGCCGCCCCGGCGGCCGCCGGACGAGGCGTCGCCCGAGCTGCGGGCCGCGGTCAGCGCCCGCGGGCGCGAGGCAGGCCCTCGCGCAGCGCCTTGACCAGCTTGAAGTAGGTCTTGCGGTCATAGGGCTGGTTGAGGATGTGGAACTCCTTGCGCACCAGCCCCACACACCCAAAGCAGTAGGTGCAGCCCACACAGTCGGTGCAGCGCTCCAGGTAGGCGCCGTTGACGCAGCGCACGCTGTCGGTGACGTGGTTGGTCTGGTGGCACTGCACACAGCGGGTGATGTGGTTGCTGTGGGTGCAGGCCTCGCTGTCCACGGCGTAGTTGCAGCCGTGGCAGTCGCTGCAGCGTTCGCAGAACATACACTCGCTGCAGTTGTCACAGGTGTCGGAGCCGTACGAGCCGGGGTTGCCCCGGTCGGCGGCGGCGGTGCGCTCGAGCTGGCTCAGCTCGGCGAGGAAGGTGCGGGCGTCCATGCGCGACACCATAGCAGCCCCCTGCGCGACGCACCCCCCTGCAGCACAGGGGCGAGGCCCTGATCCGCGCGGGCCCGCCCCGGTTGAGGCTCATGGGCCCGCTGTCTGGGTGGATTTCTGTGGCCTGACTGCACACCACGGCCGGGCCGAATCGCCTGCAAGTGTTCGGACTGAAACGAGGTTTCTGCCTGCGCGGGGGCAGCGCCGGGGGGCGCGTTTTGACGCCACCCACAGGCCCGCCCACCCTGGGACAGCGCGCCTGCGACCCCTGAGGGCCCAGGCCGGTGGGGCACCCTCGGGGGAGAGGAGGTCCACCCTGCCCGTGACAGACCCACCGCCGCAGCGCCGCGGCCGCGCCCTCTGGTGTGCGGCGCTGGTGCTCTGCGCGCTGGCGGGATCGGCGGCGGCCGAGGGGCACGGCACCTACTACGTGCGGCCCCTGGGCGACGTGGACGCGGCGCAGGCGGCCTACACCTGCCGGGTGGTGGTCGAGGTGTTCCACACCCCGTGCCGCGTGCTGCGCGGCCAGCCCCTGCCCCGCCGCCACCTCAACGCCGCGCGCAACCAGTACGACGCCGACGGCCTGATCGACGTGCTCTTCCGCGACATGCCCACCGACGCCGTGGGCCTGCTGGGGCTCACCAACGGCGATCTGTACGACGGGCGGCGGCCGCGGTTCGTGTTCGGCCTCGCGAGCCTGGTGGACCGGGTGGGGCTGGTGTCGATGGCCCGCTACCGCGGCACCTGGTGGGGCGAGGCCGCCGATCTGCCGCGCTTCCTCGACCGGCTCTACAAGGTGGTGGTGCACGAGGTCGGCCACACCCTGGGCCTGGCCCACTGCCCCAACCGGCGCTGCGTGATGCGCGACGACGCCACCCTCGAGGCCCTGGACGACTCCCCCCGGCGCTTCTGCCGGGGCTGCCGCCACGGGGTGCAGGCGGGCCGCGAGGTGCGCCCCGGCACCGCCCACTGGCACTACCTGCGCGGCCACGCCCACCTGGCCCGCGGCCAGCACCCCCAGGCGGTGTTCCACCTGCAGCTCGCCGCCGAGCTCGACCCCCTCGACGGCCTCGCCGCCAACGATCTGGGGGTGGCCTACCTGCGCCGCGGCGACGCCGGCCGGGCCCTGTGGTGGCTGCGGCACGCCCGCGAGCTGGCGCCCGCGCTGCCCAACGCGGCCTTCAACGAGGGGCTGGTGTATCTGTCGGTGGGGGATCACACCCGCGCCCGGGATGCCTTCGAGGCCGCGGTGAGCGCCGATCCCGGCTGGGCCCTGGCGCACCGGCAACTTGGCCTTCTATATCAGGAAAATCTTGCAGATATCCCGCGGGCTCTGGTGCATTACGAGGCATACCTGGGCCAAGGCCGCGGGGTCGACCGCGACATCGAAGCCCGGATTCGGCTGATCAAGGGCGGGGGCGCGCAGCGTCCCTGATGCACGTTGCGCGACGCCAAGACCCAGATCTTCGAGACCGAGCCGGCCGGGCCGACCCACACCGACAACGCCATGTTGGTGCTGATCCGCGGGCCGCGCCTGGGGCTGAAGATCGATCTGGCCGACCGCGGCCAGGTGGTGCTCGGCCGCGACAAGAGCTGCGACGTGCCCCTGGACGTCGAGAGCGCGTCCCGGCGCCACTGCCGGCTGCGCCGGGTGCTCGACCAGTGGTACGTCGAGGATCTGGGCAGCACCAACGGCACCTATGTGTCGGGCCGGCGGCTCCAGCAGACCGTGGCCCTCGAGAACAACAGCCTGCTGCAGGTGGGCGCGGCCATCTTCAAGTTCATGAACGTCACCGACGTCGAGGCTGCCTGGTACGAGGAGCTGCACCGCGTCGCGATCTATGACGGGCTGACCCAGATCCACAACCGGCGCTACTTCGAGGAGTTCCTCGAGCGCGAGGTGGCCCGCGCCCAGCGCCACCAGCGGCCGCTGTCGCTGCTGCTCTTCGACATCGACCACTTCAAGCACATCAACGACAGCCTGGGGCACCTGGCGGGGGACGCCGCCCTGCGGCTCATGGCCGAGGTGGTGCAGGCCCGCATCCGCCGCGAGGAGCTGTTCGCGCGGTACGCGGGCGACGAGTTCGTGGTGGTGCTGCCCGAGGCCGAGCTGAGCCAGGCGGAGCTGTTCGGCCAGCAGCTGTGCGAGCGGGTGTCGGGCAGCGAGCTGTTGTTCCAGGGCCACCGCCTGCCCGTGACCGTCAGCGTGGGCGTGGGGAGCCTCGAGGCCCAGATGATCAAGCCGTCCCAGCTCATCCAGCGGGCCGACGAGGCGCTCTACCGCGCCAAGCACGCCGGGCGGAACACCGTCAGCCGGTAGCCGGCGGCGCCCAGGCCCCAGGCCCCTCAGGTGCGGCCCGCGCCCCGCCGGGCCGCCACCGCGACCCCCACCTTTCGCAGCGCCTTCAGCGTCGGCCCGCCCAGGGCCAGCCCGTCCAGGGCGGCCTCGGGGTGCGCCGCGATCTCGGCGGCCCCCTCGACCTGCGGGCGCCCGGTGGCGGCGTAGACGGTCAGCGCCCAGCGCTGGTGGGTGAAGGTGTGGGTGACCTGCCCCAGGGGCGGGCCGTCGGCCACGGTGAGCCCCAGCGCCGCCAGGGGCGCCGGGCCCTCACCCTCGGCGCCCGGCAGCGCCCACTGGCCGCCGAGCAGCCCGGCGTCGGGGTTGCGCACCAGCCAGATGTGGCCCTCGGCGGTGCGCGACAGGGCCACGCTCCGGGCGACGGCGCGGGGGCCCTTGCGGGGGGTCTTGGTGGGCAGGCGCTCGGGATCGCCGGCGCGGCGGCCCTGGCAGGCGCTGGCCAGCGGGCACACCAGGCAGCTGGGGCTGCGGGGGGTGCAGACGGTGGCGCCCAGCTCCATCAGGGCCTGGTTCAGATCGCCGGGCTGGGGGCCGTCGGCCAGCGCGCCCGCGGTGGCCCACAGCCAGCGCTGCACGCCCGGCGTCTTGGGGTCGTCCGCCACGTTGAACCAGCGGCACAGCACCCGCACCACGTTGCCGTCCACCACCGGCACCCGGTGGCCGAAGGCGATGGACATCACCGCGCCCCGGGTGTAGCGGCCCACGCCCTTCAGCGCGCCGAACTGCTCGGGATCACTCGGGATCTCGCCGCCGTACTCGGTCACCACCTGCCGCGCGGCGGCGTGCAGGTTGCGGGCCCGGGCGTAGTAGCCGAGCCCCGCCCAGAAGGGGTAGAGCGTCTCCAGGTCCACCGCCGCCAGGGCCTCGGGATCGGGGAAGCGGGCCATGAAGCGCTCGAAGTAGCCGATGACCGACGCCACCCGGGTCTGCTGGCACATGATCTCGCTGACCCACACCCGCCACGGGCTGGGGTCGAGGCGCCAGGGCAGGGGGCGCTGGTGGCGCGCGTACCAGGCGAGCAGCGCGGCCCGCAGGGGGTCGCGGTCGTCGGCGGGCGGCGGGGCGGCGGTGGAGGGGGGCATCAGGCGCGGTCGTCGGGCACGCCGCCGCAGGTGGGGCAGCGCTTCGCCCGGCCCAGGTGGGCCCGGCACAGGGCGTCGCCGCACAGCCGCACGCTGCCGACGCGCTGCCAGATGCGGCCCATCACCACGCCGCCCGCGATCATCAGCACCACCATCAGCGGATCGGTGTGGAAGAACCGCATCACCCCCAGCCCCACCGCCAGCCCGATGACCCCGCCCCACAGCAGGGTGTCGCGGCCGGGCTGCTCGCGGCGCACGGGCACGACCTCCCCCTCGTTCCAGTGCAGCTGCAGGGTGACGTGGTGCAGCGCCGCGCGGTCCACCAGCGCGCGCAGGAAGCCCATGCGCTGCTGCTGCGGCAGCCACCAGGTCACCACGTGGCCGAAGAACACGTTCCAGCCCAGCCCGCTGGAGCGGCCGAGCACCTCGCGCACCTCGGCGGGCAGGAAGGTCTCGACGGTGCCGCGCAGCAGCTTCACGGCCTCGGCCGGCTCGGGGTCGGTGAACTCCAGGTTGCCGTTGGCCAAGATGCGGAACTGCGACGCCGACAGCCACGGCATGAGGGTGCTGATGGCCCGGCCGACGCTGCGGATGACCTCGGGGCCAAGGACGATGGGCTGGCCCGTAGGCGGCATGGGGCTCTCCAGGGGACGCGTCCCGGCATGGATGCCGCGGCGACTGGGCGGGTATCATCGCCGCCCTCGATGACCTGGCGCCAGGGGACCCATGCACCACCGCGGCCGACACCACCTCGGATACTGCACCAACGTGCACCCCGGCGAGGGGCTGGACGCCCTGCACCGCGTGCTCCGAGAGGACGTGGCCGCGGTCAAGGCGCGGGTCAGCCCCGGCGCCCCGCTGGGCACGGGGCTGCGCCTCGGCCACGCCGCCGTCGAGGCCCTGCGGGCCGATCCGGGCCAGCAGGCGGCGCTGGCAGACGCCCTCACCGCCGCGGGCCTGTACGCCTTTACGGTCAACGGGTTCCCCTACGGCGACTTCGCGGCGGCGGTGGTGAAGTCGGCGGTCTACCGGCCGGGCTGGGCCGACGCCCCGCGGCTCGACTACACGCTGGCGCTGGCCGAGGTGCTCGCGGGCCTGCCCGGCCCGGCGGTGCGCAGCCTGAGCACGGTGGGCGGCGGCTTCCGCGGCGACGGGCACGGCCCCGAGACCCAGGCGGCGATGGTGGCGCAGCTCGACGCGGCGGCGCGGGGGCTGGCGGAGCTGGCCGATCGCACCGGCGTGGCCGTGCGGCTGTGCCTGGAGCCCGAGCCCCTGACCACGCTGGAGACCACCGACGACGCCCTGGCCCTGTTCGCGGCCCTGCGGCCCCTGGGCGCCCACGCCCGCGAGCACCTGGCGCTGTGCTACGACTGCTGCCACCAGGCGGTGCTCTTCGAGGACGTCACCGAGAGCGTCGGCCGGCTGGTGGCCGCGCAGGTGCCCATCGGCAAGGTGCAGGTGTCGAGCGCGCTGCACCTGGGGCGCCCGGCGGATCCGGCGGCCCGCGCCGCGCTGCTGGCCTACGCCGAGCCCCGCTACTTCCACCAGACCAGCGCCCTGGGGGCGGACGGCGTGGTGCGGCGGGTCGACGATCTGCCCGCGCTGCACAGCCCGCCGCCGGGCTGGGTCGACGCGCAGGCGTGGCGCACCCACTTCCACGTGCCCATCTGGTGGGGCGGCGGCGACACCCTCGGCACCACCCGCAGCGACTGGCAGGCGGCGGTGCGGGCGGTGCTGGCCCACGGCGCCTGCGAGCACCTCGAGATCGAGACCTACACCTGGGACGTCATCCCGCCCGCCGAGCGCGCGCACCTGGAGGGTGGCGATCTGCACGCCTGCGTGGCCGCCGAGTTCGCCGCGCTGACGGCCCTGCTGGACGCCACACCCGATCCGGCGGCGCCATGAGCAAGGCGGGCTTCTTGATCGGGCTGGCGCTGTCGGCGGGCATGGGCGTGGTGGCCCTGCGCCGGGCCATGCAGCCCCCCCCGCCGCCGGCGCCGCGCACCTTCGTGGCCACCTCGGCGCTGGCCAGCGGCCCCGACGGCCGCCCCTGGTCGGGGGACATGACGGGGCGCATCGGGCCCCACGGCGGGCCGTACCGCTTCGCCCACGAGGGCCCCGTGCGGTCGCTGACCGTCGAGCCCGACGGCGGCACCTTCAGCGTGGGCGCCGACTCGGTCGCCCGCTTCGCCGCCGACGGCCGCCCGGTGCAGCGCTGGCGGTTGCCCGACCGACACCTCAACGCGGCCCTGGCCCTGGGCGAGGACGTGCTGGTGGGCGCCGAGCGCGGCGACGTGGCCCGGCTCACCCCCGACGGCCCGCCCCGGTGGCGGGTGCGGGCGGTGCACGGCCGCGCGGTGTTCGGCCTGGCCCTGGCGCCGGACGGCGAGCGCGCGGCCTCGGTGGGCGCCGACGGGCGGATCATCATCTGGCGGGTGAGCGACGGCGTGCAGGTGGCCGCCTGGGCCGCCCACGCGGGCCTCGCGCTGGCGGTGGCCTGGCCCGCGGAGGGGCCGATCAGCGTCGGCAGCGACGGCGAGCTGGTGTGGTGGACCCCCGAGGGGCAGGCGGTGCGGCGGATCACCACCGGGCACGCGGGCGTGGCCCGCGGGCTGATCGTGGGCCCCGAGCGGGTGATCACCCTGGGGGGCGACGACACCATCCGGGTGTTCGGGCGCCTCGACGGCCGGCCGGGCCCAGTGCTGCACGCGGACGCGGCGCCGCTGGCCGCGCTGCTGCGCGGGCCCCGGCTGATCACCAGCCACGCGGACGGGGGTGTGCGCCGCTGGGACGTGGTCACCGGCGTCCCCGCGCAGTAACATGCGCCCCCCAGCGTGCAGGGCGTCGCGCCCGTCGGAGGCTCCATGGGTCAGTTTGTCGATCGCGTGATGGCCGCCAGCCCTGATCTCGACGGCCTGGAGGCGTGGCTCAACGGCCTCGACCCCGACACCCGCCGCGCCGAGACCGAGGCCATGCACCCCAAGGCGCAGCGCCGGCTGTGGGCCCTCGCCCGGGGCCGGGCGGTGCGGCTGGACGACCTCGTGCCCCCGGAGCGCGCCGGCGAGACCGTGCGCCACTGGGGCCGCAACACCCTGCCGCTGCCCATCAGCCGGTTCGAGAAGCGGTTCTACCGGCCCCCCGGCGGCGAGGCCGACGGCGCGCTGTGGGGCTTCAACGAGGGCGCGACCCGCAAGCTCATCGGCCCCGGCTACTTCATCGCCCGCGAGACCCAGGGCGACAGCCGGGGCGCCGCGGTGGTGGACTACTACCAGGTGCCCCCGCGGGCCCCCGACGGCTGGCCGGCGGTGAAGCCCAACACCTCGGGGCTGCAGCGCTTCGTGTTCGCCGAGATGCACGACTTCCTGCGCCGGGTGAGCCCCCACGTGTGCATCGGCCGGGCCTACAAGCGCGATCGGCGCACCGACAACTGCTTCATGCTCTGCCGGGCGGGGGACTAGGTGCCCACGCCGCCGGACGAGGCCGTCCGGCAGGTCCTGCAGGCCGTGGCCGCCGTGTACGGCAGCGGGCCGCAGACCTTCGTCGAGCGCGCGGCGAGCCTGCTCGCCCAGGCCGCCGCGCCCGCCGTCCCCCTCACCGCCGGCTGGTGCGATGGCGGCGGCCACTGGCGGCCCCTCATCGGCCGGCCGCCGGCGCGCCCTCGCCCGCGCCAGCACTGGACCCCCGTCACCGCCGAGGATCCGTGGGCCGGCCCCCGCCGCGCGGCGGGGGGGGTGTGGCGGGTGGATCACGGGGCCCACGGCTGGAGCGCCTGGCGGCTGGCCGGGCCCCCGACGCCGCCCCCGCTGCTGACCCCCGTGGGCCAGGCGGTGGGCCGGGCCGGCGAGCTGTGGTTGCCCCAGGCCGCGCTGCCGGGCCTGGACCTCACGCCCGCCCCCGTCGGCGTGGACGTCGAGGCGGGCGCGCGGCTCTACGGCCAGCTCGAACCGCTCACCGCCGACTGCCTGCGCCTCGCCGCGCAGGGCTGGACCAACGCCCAGGTGGCCGACTGGCTGGGGGTGTCGCGCAGCACGGTCACCCGCCGGCTCACCCGGGCCTACACCGCGCTGGGGGTGGCCGGGCGCCGGGAGCTGCCGCTGCCCGCCCTGCTCTCGCGGCCGAAGCCGCCCCGCGAGCCTCGACCGGAGGCCATGTGATGGGCACCGCCCTGACCCTGACCGAGCTGCTCCTGCACATCGATGAGCTGTACCGGCCGTCCCCCGCGGGGCACTGGCGCAAGCGCCTGGAGCGGCGGTCGAAGGCGTGGCTGGCGCGGCCCGACGCGCGGCTGCACTGGGACGCCGCCGCCGAGGCCGCCGACGCCGCGGCGGTGCGGCTGCCGCTGCCCGACCGCGCCCACCCGCCCACGGCGCTGTGCTTCGACGGGCCCCTGGCGCCCGAGGTGGTCCCGGTGGCCCGGGCGCTGGCCCAGCAGCTCGCGGCGGTGATCGCGCTGATGGCCGATCTCACCCCGGCCGGCGAGGTGCCCCCGCGCTGGCGCACCGCGCTCACCGACCGGCAGATCCAGGCGGCGGTGCTGGCCGCTGACGGCCTGAGCAACGACGAGGTCGCCGATCAGCTGGGCATCGCGCCGCGCACCGTGGCCCGCCTGCTCCAGGACGTCTACCGGCGCCTCGGCGTGAGCGGCCGGGCGGCGGTGGCGGCCGAGATGGCGCTGATGCGGCCGCCGACGCCCTTCGTAGCCTCCATTTCGCCGACGGACTGACGTATCCTGTCGGACATGAAGCGCACCCCCCTGCTCCTCGCCGCCGTGGCCCTCGTGGGCCTGCTGGCCGCGTACCTCGTCAGCCGGACCCCCGTCGAAGGCCGCCCCGGCGCCGAGCCCGGCGCGGTGGAGGTGGTGGTGGCCGACGCCGCGCCGCCGCCGCCCCTGCCGACCCCGGCGCCGCCGCCCTCGGCCGCGCCCCCCAGCGAGGCGCCGCCGCCGGCCGTGGAGGCGGACGCTGAGCCGCCCGAGGGCGACGCGGCGCCGCCTGCAGGGGTGGGCCGCTACGGCCTGGGGCGCCACACCGTGCGCCTGCGCAGCCCCAAGGAGGCCCCCAAGGCCCTCGAGGTCGAGGTCGCGGTCCTGGCCCAGGGCGAGGCCACCCTGCGCGAGATC
>JAUHVS010000167.1 GCA_030424955.1 bacterium
CGTCGAGGTCGCCAACGGGGCCCGCAAGGGCAACGTGGAGCCCGCCGCCCTCACCGCCTGGATCAACGGGAAGCTCGCCGACGACGTCGTGGCCCGCGGGGCCCACCTGCGCCAGGCCAGCAACGCCATCGAGTGGCGCCTTGACGCCGGCAAGGAGCAGCTCAGCACCTACGGCTTCGGCCTGCAGATCGACCTGGGCGAGTGCGTGCAGCTCGAGCGCCGGTGGGCCGACACCTGGCTGGTGCAGGGCGCGCGCCGCACCCCGACCACGGTGCCCGACGACCTGATCACGTGGACCCCGCTGGTGGGGGCGCTCACCCTCGACGGGCAGCTGGCGGCCCTGGTGGGTCAGGGCGAGACCTTCGTGACCCTGCAGGCCCGGGGGCCGGCGGGCTTCACCCAGGCCTGGAGCGCCCAGCGCTCCATCGACAACGAGGAGTGCAACCAGACCTACGGCCCCATCGGCTGGGAGCACGTCTGCGCGCCCTGAGCCGGGCTGGGCGCCGCGACCGTCGCGGGCGCCCCGGGCTCACGGGCTGTCGGCGGCGGGCCCGTCCGGCATGGGCTCCGCGCGGCGGGGCTTGAGCGCCTTCAACACCAGCTCCGCCTCCTCGATCTCGCCCACATACCAGGCATAGGCGTGGGTGGCCGCCTCGGTGGCCACGCCGGTCTCGCCCGGGAGCCCCTCGCGGGCCAGGAAGTCATCGAGGTGGTGGTGGAAGTGCGCGGCCGTGCCGGCCGCGTCGCCGCCGTAGTAGTCCCAGAACAGCTTGAAGCGGGCCATCGGTGTCCTTCGGGGTGTGCGCGCGGCCGCCGGCCCATCGCGCAGGCCGGCCCCGTCAGCGCGGGTAGATCAGCTCGCCGCACGACGCGACGGGCTGCTGACAGAGCAGCCGATCCAGGCAGCGGTTGCGCGGGGCGGCGCGATCGACCCGCCAGGCCTGCTGGCCGCCGTCCCACCAGCCGATGCGGTTGTCGTGCGGCGTGGCGAAACAGCTGTTGTCGGCTTCCTCGATGGCGACCTGCAGGTAGCCCTCGCAGCGACAGATCCGCCGCGCGGTGGTGTCGTCGTTGTGAACCTGCCCCTCGTTGTCCACCTGGGCGTGGCCGAAGGGCGTCGCGCACCGCCGCTGCGCCGCGCGCACCTCGTCGCGGGTGTTCAGCCGGAGCGCGTCGGGCAGCGCCACGTCGAACACGGCGACAAAGCTGGCCTGCGCGTCACCGGTCGCGTTGTCGCACACCAGGTCGAACCGGGTGTCGGCGTGCACGTCGAAGACCCGCTCACCCGACCGCACCGCTTCGGGTGCCAACGGCGTGGGATCAGGCACATCGGACCGCAGCAAGTGGCACGCCTCGGCGTCCTGCGTCCGCCAGCGCAGGGTCACGCGCCGCGGCCCACAGCCCGTGAGCGGATCCTGCTCGGCCTCCAGCGTCACCCGTGGCGCGCGGGGCCCAGCAGCGTCCGCCGCGCCCGCGTCCTCCACGGCGCCGGCATCAAACCGCACGATCCCCGCGTCCCGCTCAGACCTGGGCCCGCCGTCCAGGCCGGGCGACCCGTCGGCCGGATCGCGATCCGCCGCGTCCGCCTCACCGGGCGTCAGCCCGCCGTCCACCGCGGGCGGGGTCGCCCACGCGAGGTCGGGCCTGCGGAACGCGTCGGGTGGGGCGTCGCCGTCGAACTGAGCAGGCGGCGGGAACTCCGCGCTGCAGGCGACCAGGCCCAGCGCCAGCCACAGCCGCGCGACCGGGCGGACCCGCCGGTGGCCACGCCCGAGCCGGGTGGAGAGTGCGAGGGCAGTCAGTGCGTGCATGGCACCACGGTAGCGGCGCGGCTGCGCGAGGCAAAGCGAAGTGAGCGTGACCGGGTGGCCCTCCAAGCCAGGGCCGCGGCGAGACCCCGGGTGACGCTCGCGGGCTCCCGCCCGTGGCCGCGGGCGAGCCGGGCGAAGAGCACAGAGGCGATCATCGCGTGCGTGGCACCACCGCACCGGCGCCGCCTCGCGCCGGAAAGCGCGGCGAAAACGACCAACCGCCCTCCGGGCACGCGACCGCTCCGCCCCCAGCGCATCTAGCAGACGCGAACAAACCTTGAACACCATGGGGGACACCATGAATAACCTTTGTCGATGGGGATGCGTGGCTTTGCTGGCCATGTCAGTGGGCTGTGACGATGGCGACGACGCGCCGGGCACGGCGCCCGCCGACGCGGCGGCCGCGGACGCCTCGAGCGCAGACGCCGGGGCCATGGTCGACACCGGCGCGCCCGACCAGGGCGAGGCCGACGCCACCGTGCCCGATGGCCCGGACCCCGACCCCAACGTGCTCGGCCGGTGCGTGTACGTGAACCCGTTCACCGACGGCGACGAGTGCAAGGGCTACACCGGCGGCGGGTGGACCGCCGAGTCCGCCGCGGCCGACTGCGAGTCCGTGTTCCTCAACACCGCCGGCACCTTCGAGCCCGGCTTCACCTGCGGCTACGAGAACGAGCTCGGCTACTGTGAGATCGGCGACCCCGAGGGCGAGGGCTACGTGCTCATCAACGCCGGGGAGGATCCCACCGACTGCGGCCTCGCGCAGACCGGCTGCGAGGGCTTCGGCATGGGCACCTTCGAGCCCCGCGGCGTCTGCGTGGCCGACGACATCTGCCCGCCTGTCGAGCCCACCGTGGGCGCGGTGTTCGTGCAGCCCTACGAGGACTGCCGCGACCCCATCGAGGGCGAGGCCCCCGGGCTGGGCCCCAACGGCCAGGTCTGCACCCCCGTGATCGTGAGCGGCTGCACCGAGCCCGGCCGCGCCTACGCCGACTACGCCTCGTGCGACGACATCCGCACCCAGCGCCCCTACTCGGCCTACATGGAGCCCATCGAGGCCGATCCCAACGACCCCCGCCTGGCGGACGACGCCTACATGGCCGAGCTCGAGTGGTTCAAGGGCGAGGTCGAGTCGTGCGCCTGCGCCTGCTGCCACACCGAGAGCGTCACGGCCGACGGCGCGTCCCTCTGGGACACCGAGGCGGGCGCGCTCTGGATCGACACCATCCCCGACACCGGCCTGGCCATGCTCGCCGGCTGGGTCGACAGCGCCGCCTTCGGCGCCGTGGATCCGGCGAACAACAACGGCTTCGACCGCCTGCACGCGGGCCAGCCCACCACCGACACCGACCGCCTCGTGACCTTCCTGGCCCAGGAGCTCGCGCGCCGCGGCCGTGGCGAGGAAGACTTCGCCGACGTGCCCGCCTTCGGCGGCCCCCTGGCCTTCCAGGCCACCTTCGAGCCCAACGACTGCGCCCGCGGCCAGGGCGTGCAGCCCGACGGCAGCGTCGTGTGGACCGGCGGCGCCGCGCGCTATGTGTATGTGTTGCCCGCCGGCGCCGCGAACCCCGGCGTGCCGCCCAACCGCGACCTGCCCGCCGACACCCTGTGGCAGGTGCAGGTGCCCTCCGACAACCCGCAGCCCCTGGCCTGCGGCATCCAGTACGGCGACACCCCCGAGGGCACCGTGCGCCGCGCCCCCGAGGCCGGCGACGCCCCCGCCCTGGTCGCCGGCGAGCGCTACTACCTGTACGTGCTGCGCGACGTCGGCCTGCCCCTGACCCGCTGCGTGTTCACCTACGAAGGCGAGTGAGGCGCGGGGCGCCTCGGTGGGCGTGACGGCCCTCACCGGCGCCCCCTGACCGTGTGCTTCGGAGCGCCCTTGACCCTGCGCATTGGCGCCGCCTGAGCACACGCGCAGCGTCCCCGGCTTTCGCGCCAAGTCTACGCCCCATCGCCCGCCCTGACTGGCCCGCCCTGACTTGCCCGCCCCGGTTGCACCGCTTCGTTTGAGCGCGCATCCTGCCCCCGTCGCGGCGGAGGAGCAGTGGGCATGCGCGGAAATTGGCCAGAGTGGCTCGGCAGGCTCTGGATACCCCCCGCCCTCCCGGTGGAGGACAAGCGCGGAAATTGGCCAAAGTGGCTCGGCAGGCTCTGGAGCTCCCGCGCCCCGGTGGAGAAGCCACGCCACGCCTTCGAGCAGGCAGCGTTGCAGATCTATGAGCGCATGCCCGCAGTGCTCAACGCCGCGCTCGCCGATCCGCGGCTGAGTACCTGGCTTGACCGGGACGATGACCCGGCCGGTCCAGTACCACACCCGGAAGAGGCCACGCTGGCGGCGCTCGCCCAGGTCTATAGTCTGTACGACCACAAAGGCACTGTGTCTTCATCACGCCCCGTCTGGAGCGTCGCCGCTGCAATCGGCCAGCGCAACCCTGTGAGCGGATCGTCCGTTCGAGAACTGTGCAAGTGCTTTCAGTCCATGCTCGATAAACTGACCGACAAACGCTTGGTCAGCACTCCGACCGGACCCATGCCAAAGGGTGGACCTGCCAACTACAGGGCACTTGCGGCCGCAGGCATCCACCCGCTCAAGCGCGAGCGGGGCTCCACCAGTGTCAGCGAGCAAAGACGTGAGCAGAACGCAGAGGGCCGCACGGTCTTCGCCAAATACAGGGACGAGCTGTCCCCGGACGCCATGTCGGTGGGGTTAGACAAGCCCAACCGCCTCTTCGCCTATGAGCACTCAGACGGGCAGTTGTACCGCGAGGGCTCCTGGCCGCCGGAGATCCTGACCATGGCTGCCCTCTCGCACTTCATACGTAACGTGAACGCGCACACAGATCCCGAGAATGAACTGCACACCCCCGAGTCGCTCTCAGAGAGCCACCAAAAGTCGCTGGCCCTCGACCTGCTCGCTTACACCTGCTGGGTGAGCCTCAAGGTCTTGGCAAACCACCGAAAGGTGAACGACTTCAAACACGCCAGCGCCTTCGTCGACCTGCCCGAAACGCGCCAACGCCTTGAGCGCGCTGACGTGGCCTGGCGGGTCGCCGCGGTGGGGGGCGTGGGGCTGAGCGTCGCGCTCGCCGCGCTGGGGTGGCCGACGTCGCAGCCGCAGCCTGCCGAGGCCGGGCTGGCCCCCGCCCAGGCGCTGGCTGAGACCCAGCCGAGCCCGGCTGACGCTGCGGTCGCCGCTGCTGACCCACCCGCGGTCCTCGACGCGGCGCTGCCCGCTGAGCCCGACGCGGCGGCCCCGCCTGAGCGGTGTGGCGTCGCCAAGCAGTTTCGCTGGAACCGGGCATGGGCGATCCGCCAGGGCGCCCAGGCCCTGGACCTGGCCGAGGTGGTGCAGCAGGTGCGGGCGCCCCAGACCAAGCCGATCTGGCTGCACGGCGCCCTGTCGATCGGCAAGACCGAGCACGCCAAGGCCCTGTGCCGCGCCCTCGACGCCACAGAGGGCGTAAGCGCCCTGTACTACGACGCCACCGACGGCCTGGCCGAGGCCTGGCCGCTGCCGGTCCAGGCCGACGAGGTGCAGGTGCTGATCCTCGACGAGGTCTACGCGCTCTCGCCTGCCGTACGGCGATCGCTGCCAGCCCGCGTACGCCGGCTGCTGCGCTCCGGGCGCCGACCCGTACCCCAGCGCCGCGTGATCGTGGTCGGTCACCGCGCCAACCGCGCCGGCCGCCTCGACGACTGGACCACCTACACCGTGCCGCTGCTGAGCCGGGCCGAGTTGGAGAGCTTCCTGACCGCCCAGGGCGACCCGCACGGCGCCGGAGCGCCCACCTCGATCTGGGATCAGGCGCTGGCCCTGGACCTCATCGCGCCCACCGGGCCCGACGCGCCCGTCCCGAGCTTTGGCACCTTTGGCGGCGCCCTGGGGCTCGACCGGGGCCTCAAGGCAATCGGCGAGGCGTCCGCCCGCGCACAGGTCGAGTCGGTGTGGACACAGTGGCTGTATCGCCACGACCGGCAGGAGCACCTGAGGCCCCACGAGGCGCACGCGGTGTTCGGCGAACTCTACGCCAAGGCCCTCACCTCACGGCGAGCACAGGTGGGCCCCCTGACCTGTACCCGGGTCGTGTCATCGCTCGCGAGCGACTTCGACACCCGCCGAGCGCGGCAGTGGTGCGAGCTGATGCTCAGCGTTGAGGGCGCCTTCAGCCAAACCCCTGAGGTGGGCCTCGTCCCCCGATCACCTGGGCTACGGCACCTGCTGCTCGCCCAAGGCCTGGAGGGCGTCGAGCCCACCCCAGAGGCCGCGTGCCGTGCGGTCCCCGTCGAGGACAGACCTGGGGTCGATCGGCTCCTCAAGCCCTGGGTGGCCTGCCCGTGGCGGAGCGAGGCCCGTGCGGTGGCCAACGCCCCGGCGCCCCCGCCGTCCGCCCCGCCCGCCGACGCCCCCTACACTGGGCTTCACACCCCAGCTAGCGTCTGGCTGAACGTCGCTGATAGCTTCGCCTACCCAGCCACGGTGCGGCTGATCCGCTCAGCCGTCTCCGCCGAAACTCCCGATGTACATCTCGGTACCGCGGCGATGGTCGGGCTGGAAGTCCTTGGCGTCGTCACGGGCAACGGCGTCACGTTGCTGGTCCCCCTAGCCCTCTCCGCCGTGACCGATAGGTCACTGGCAGTGCAGCCGAAAGACGCGGTCTCGCCTGCCAGCAAGTCCGGCAGTGCCGGGCAGTCTGACCCGTGGTGGTGGCCCTGGTGACGGCATCACCGCCACAGACCGGGCATGGGCACACCGCGAGGCGGTCCCCTCCGATATTCAGGACCAAGCCCCCTGCAAGGGTGGCCTGAACACGGCGCCGCCCCGACCCCATTCCACTCGGCTCAGCCCCCGCCGTCGGCCAACGCCAGACCCTCGATCACCCAACGCCGGCGCTGGGCCTGCGCCGCCCGCAGCGCGCGGTGTCGGTCGGCGATCCACGCGGCCACCCGCGCGTCCTGCGCCACCGCCTGGAGTCGCGTCAGGTCCGCGCTCCGGGACCACACCCTGCTCCATTCCCACAGCTCGCCCACCGCCGCCGCCGGCAAAGACGCGAAGTCGATCACCTCCAGCAGCCAGCCCTGGTTGACCAACAGGCTGTCAGCCACCGACCGGCCCCCGGCTCGCCCAGCGGGCGTCAGCGTTGGGAGCGACAGGTGATCGGCGTCGAGCGGGAGCACCCGCTGCAGCCGCGCGCGGCCGTCGGCGAAGCGCGCGGCCAGCGCCTCGTCGAGCGCGCCGAGCCGCGCGTCCAGGGCCGCCAGGCTCGGCGCGGCAGCCGGCTTCACGAAGCTCCAGAGGCTCCCGAAGAACGTGGTCTGTTGAAAGACCCAGCCAGGCGCGATCCCCTCACCGAGCGGCTGCCGACGCGCCGCCTGCGCGGCGGCGTCCAAGGCGGCGCGCTCTTCCCGCTCCAGGCAGGTCACCTGCGCCGCCAGCGCCCCCTCAGTGGCGGGCCGGCCGTCCGGACAGGCGAGCGCGACGACAAGCAGCAGGCCGATCACGGCTCACCCCGACGCCGGCGCCACAGGACACCCAGCCCCAGCCCTGCTGCCGTCAGGCCCAGCAGCCCGCCCACCCCCACCAGGGTGAACAGGCGACCGACGCCCCGCGCGGGCGCCACCAGCAGCTCGGGCTCGCGCTCTACCGCCCGGCCGGCGGACTCCAGCGCGTCGCCTGCGCCCAGACCCACAGCCAGCAGCGCGGCCCCAAAGCCCACACGGTGCGCGTGCTTGAGCAGCGCCTCGAGGCGGACCCCGTCCTGCGCGTGGGACGCCAAGGCCCGACGCGCCACGGGCGGTAACCCCTCGGCCTCGGCGAGGTGGGCCAGCCGGCCCCACCGCTTCGCGGCGACCGGCGACGCCGCCGCGGCACGCACCGCGTCGGGGCCCAGCTCGGCCACCGCGCGGGCCGTGGGGAGATCGACATGTCGGGCCACGGCCAGCACCTCGTCGGTCACCGCCACCAAGGCGGGCCGCGCCTTGACCAGCCGCGCGACGCCACCCGCCACGTCGTCCGCGCCGGCCTTGGCCGCACGGGCGCCCACTCGGGCCGCGTCGTCGGCCACCACGCCCATGGCGCGCAGGATGGGCTTACCGCTCAGGGCGTACGCCGGTGCTGCCAGCAGCACCACCAACAGAGGGGTCCAGTTGAGACGACTCATTGGGCAAACTCCACGGCCAGGGGGTCGTTGTAGGGCAGGCGGATCGCGCGCCCCTCCAGTGCGGTCAGCAGCTGGGCTGTGTCGGCCTCCAGCTGATCCATCGTGAGCTGCGCCAGGCGGGCGGCCTCGGCACGGACCTCGGCGTCGAGCCGGGCCTCCACCAGGTCGATCGCCGCGTAGGCCGCATACCGCAGCTCAGCCTCTTCGGCGTCGTTGCGGAACACCGTCACGACGCCCGCGAAGGCAACCGCAGCGACGGCGCTGGCGCCAAGGGTCTCGGGTGCTGCGGCGCCCCCCAGGCCCAAGACGCTGGCCAAGAGGGGGCCGCTCACCGCACCGATGAGCGCCCCCTTGGCCGCGTTGCCCGCGGTGTCCCGGCTGACGGCCCCCATGTGGTCCAGCCAGCGCACGTCGAGGACGGGCCGAACCGTGAAGTCCGCGGGCGGCTGGATGCTGAGCTTGCCGAGCAGCCCGGTCACCCGGCGCTGGCGATCGCTCGCCACCTGGGCCACCACCTGCTCGGCGCCGCGCTTTGCGTCCTGGGACGCGGTCTGCATGAACCGCTCCAGGGGCATGTAGTGCTGGAAGTGACCACGCACGTAGTCATCCAGGCGCTCACCCCCAAAGAGATCCTGCACGCTCTTGCCCAGCCGCTTCACCGTGCTGCCTGCGTCGGTCAGGTCACTGGCGAAGTCAGGCACCCTGCCCCTGGCCTGCCGCAACCAATAGCGGTAGGGCGCGAACAGCGCGCGGTACAGATCGGCCTCCAGGTCGTCGCGCCGCGTGCTGTCTGCCAGCGCAGCCTGCACGCGGGCGGGCGACAGGGTGCGGTACTGCGGCGCCTTCGCCTGCGCCTCGACCTGAGCCGCCGGCTGGCGCGGCGCGTCCGCGCCGATCTCGTCGGGGCGCTGGGGCATCTGCTGCTGCCAGAGCAGCCAGCCGAAGGCGACCATGAGGGCCAGCAGGAGCCAGCGCTCCCAGGTCGACGCCCGCGGCGCGACCTGGCGGGCATCATCGCGCGCCTCGTGGCGGGTCTCGGGCGCCTCGTGGCGGGTCTCGGGCGCCTCGTGGCGGGTCTCGGTCGGTGGCGTGGGCAAACTCATCGGCGACCTCCAGGTGTCGAGTACCTGCCAAACGTTCGGCCCGCGCTCCACCGGACAAAGCCAGCTGAAGATCGTCCGAAATCGGCCGGGCGGGGCAGTCCCCTTGCCGTCGGCGGGGGTCCCGCGGGCGGTGAACCGATGCCTCGCGCCCCCCTGATCCCCACGCCCCCTGACTGGGGCGACGCGCCCCGCGGTGCTACCCTGCCCGCCATCGCGACATGACGCCGCGCCGCGCGCAGGAGGCAACCCCATGGACTGGAACGCGCACGCAGGCGGGTGGGACGAGGGCGAGGCGCAGCGCGCGTACGCGGCGCACGCCTACGCCTCGCTGCTGGCCGCCCTGGGCGGGCCGCCCACGGGGCGCGTCTGCGACTTCGGCTGCGGCACGGGGCTGCTGACCGAGCACCTGGCCGACAGCGCCGAGGCGATCGACGGCGTCGACACCGCGCCGCGCATGCTCGCTGTGTTTCGGCAGAAGGCCGCGCAGCGCGGCTGGGCCCACGTGACCGCGCACGCGGCGCTGCCCCCGCCGGGGCCGACCTACGACCTCATCGTGTGTGCCTCGGTGTGCGCGTTTGTCGAGGACTACCCGGCCACCGTGCAGGCCCTGGTGCAGCGGCTGCGGCCCGGGGGCCACGTCGTGCAGTGGGACTGGGCCCGCACCGATGAGGACACGCCCGACGGCCTCAGCGCGCAGGAGATCCAGGCGGCGCTTCAGGCCGCGGGCTTGGTCCACATCACCGTGGGCCCCGGCTTCTCGGCCACCGTGCA
>JAUHVS010000168.1 GCA_030424955.1 bacterium
GGCCCTGTCGCCCGCCGACCGCCGCCGCGCCGCCCAGCCCAAGGCGCGCCCCGCGCTGCTGCTCGCCTGGTCGGCCAGCGAGCCCGGCCGCGTGGGCGAGCTGATCGCCCTCACCGACGACGCCCCCCTGGAGATCGGCCGCGCCGGCCCCGATCTGCGCCAGCAGCGGCCGGGCGAGACCCCCAACACCGGCCCGCTCACCGCCCGCCGGGTGAGCCGGCGCCAGCTGCGGGTGCAGGCCGTGGGCGAGCGCCTGCAGGTGGAGCTGCTCGGCCGGGGCACCCTGCGGGTGGACGGCCAGCCCACCGCCCAGGCGGTGGTGTCCGCGGGGGCGCAGATCGGCCTGGACGGCGAGCTGCTGTGGCTGGTGGTCAAGCGCCCACCGCGGCTGCCCCCGCTCACCAGCGGCGAGGCCGATCCCTTCGCCTTTGGCGGCCCCGATCCCGACGGCTTCGTGGGCGAGAGCCCTGCGGCGTGGGCCCTGCGGGACCGCATCGGCTTCGTGGGGCCCCGGGCGGGCCACGTGCTCATCCTCGGGCCGAGCGGGGCGGGCAAGGAGCTCGTGGCCGGCGCCCTGCACCGCCGCTCGCCCCGCGCCGCCGGCCCGCTGGTGGCCCGCAACGCCGCGACTTTGCCCGAGAGCCTGGTGGACGCCGAGCTCTTCGGCCACGCCGCCCACTACCCCCAGAGCGGCATGCCCGCGCGCCCCGGGCTGGTGGGCGAGGCCGACGGCGGCACCCTGTTCCTCGACGAGATCGGCGAGCTGCCGCACACCCTGCAGGCCCACCTGCTGCGGCTCATGGACGGCGGCGAGTACCGGCGCCTGGGCGAGGCCGGCGCCCGCCAGGCCGATCTGCGGCTCATCGCCGCCACCAACCGCCCCCGCGAGGCCCTCAAGCACGACCTGCTGGCCCGCTTCCGCCACGTCATCGAGGTGCCCCCGCTGGACGCGCGCCGCGCCGATCTGCCGCTGCTCGTGCGCCACCTGCTGCGCAGCGCCGCCGCCGATGATCCGCTGATCCGGGCGCGCTTCCTCGACGACGACGGCGAGCCCCGGGTGGCGGCCGAGCTGATGGCCGCCGTGCTGCGCCACCCCCTGCCCCTGCAGGTGCGCGACCTCGATCACCTGCTGTGGCAGTGCCTGGGGGCCTCCACGGGCGACACCGTGCAGCCGCTGCCCGCCGTGGTGGCCGCCGGCGCCCCTGAGGACGAGGGCCGCGATCCCGCCGAGATCACCCGCGACGAGCTGGTGGCCGCCCTGGCCGCCCACGAGGGCGTCCAGGCGCAGGTGTGGCCGGCCCTGGGGCTGCAGAGCCGCTACCAGCTGCGCCGGCTGATGAAGAAGTTCGACCTCAAGTAGCGGCCCACCGCCGTGGGCCCGGCCGTCGCCCGGCCGAGCCCCGTCAGGCCGGCGGCACCCAGTCCGCGTAGCGGCCGGGGCACAGGGCCACCGCCTTCGCCCACGGATCTGCCGCGTGCCGCACCACCGGGAAGGTGAAGGGCAGGCACAGCTCGGTCACCCACTCGGCGGGCTCGGGATCGGTACACAGCTGCCGCAGCAGCCGGGCCGCGATGGGGTACCAGCGGGCGCTCTCGGGGGTCCAGCGCACCTGCACCCGGCGGCCCCCGTGGGCCCGGGCCTGGGCCTCGGCGCTGGCGTCGTAGTTGCGGATGAACCGCAGCTCCTCCTCGAGCAGGGCGTCCAGCTTGGCCAGGGACACCCGCCCGTGGGCGACCTCGGCCCACACCTCCCAGCGGGAGCGCTCGGTGGTGGCCAGATCGTCCATGATGCGCACGAACACCGGCCGCCCCTCGGCGTCGGGCAGGGTCGCCGGCAGGGCCACGCAGCCGTTGCCCAGCAGCCAGTCCGCCAGGTACTGCAGCGCCTGGAAGAGGTTGTAGCGCACCTCCTCGGGGTCGTGGTTGGCGATGACCGCGCTCACGCCCAGGTCGGCCGCCAGCACGCTGCGCGGGTAGCGCGGGTCGTGGCGCGACAGCCCGGGGGCGTCGGGCCCGAACACGAACGCGGTGAGCGCGGCCCGCCCCGCCTCGGGGGGCACGAGGGCCTCGATCAGCGCGGTCATCGGGCCGGGATCGCCGCCGGCGTGGGCCCGCCAGGCCTGCACCAGGGCGAGCCCGAGCCGCACGAAGTCGGGGTGGGCCACCCAGAAGCCGTCCAGCCCGCGCTTGAGCTGGGTGGTGACGTCGCGGATGAAGCCCACCACGCTCACCTCGTAGGAGCGCGCGTCGCCGTTCTCGAAGAGCACGCCGTACATGCCCCCCAGCTTCAGGGCGCCGCTCGGGCCCAGGTCCTGCGCCAGGATCAGGTGGCTCTCGCGGATGCGGTCGATGACGATGTTGGGATCGGCCTTCACCGGGATGCGGTAGTGCGGGTCGTGGCGGAACACCCTGGCCGTCGAGGCCAGGAAGTCGTGCCAGCCCAGGCTGCCGCCCAGGAAGTGCGGACCCAGGGCCACCGCCATCTCGCGGATGCGGAAGATGGCCCGCGGGTTCTCGAACACCACCAGCACCCGCACGGGGCCGGGGCCGCCGGCGGGGCCCAGCGCCTCGGGATCGCGCCCCCGGATCGCCGCCGTGCAGGCCTCGATGAGGCCGCGCAGGTAGGCGGCCTCCTCTTCGTTCTCGAGCTTCGGCGCATAGAACACCAGCGCCTCGGGGCGGTGGCGGTTGTGCCAGCAGTGCATCACGAAGTCGAACAGGTGCAGGGGCAGCGGCTGCCCATCGAGCAGGTGGCTGCCGTCGGGCAGGGCCAGCCCCGGGAAGCGCTTGATGGGGCGGGCCAGGTGGTCGTCGGCCAGCCGGTAGGTCTTGCCCCGCACCGCGTCTTCGTAGGTCAGGCTGCCGTCGAAGCAGCCCTGGATGTGCTCGGTGGCCGCCAGGAAGGTGGCCATGATCGGGGTCTTGGAGTCCTCGTCGTCGGCGCCCCAGCGGGGCACCTGCCCGCCGGCCTCCACCAGCGCGGTGACGATGGCGGGCTCGTCGGGCCGCACCCGGTGCCACGCGTTCATGGCGTTGATGGCCATGCGGGGCGTGTCGGGCGGGCCGAACAGGGTCACCTGCTCGCCGGCCATGAAGGGCGGCACCGTCACCGGCGGCACCTCGACCCGCGGCCCCGGCAGGGGGCCCATCACCACCCGGCCCGCGGCGTCCTTCGCGCCGATGGCGGTAGCGAACCCCTTGGATTCAATGGACTTCTTGGCGTTCTTCTTGCGCAGCGCCAGGGTCTGCGCGTCGAGAAACGCCCGGTCGGCCGTGCGCTGATCGAGCACCTGGCGCAGATCGGCCCGCACCGCGCGGTAGACCTCGCAGATCAGGCTGAGGGCCTCGACGGTCTCGGTGCGGGGGAACTGATCGCGCAGGCCGCGGCCCACCCGCAGGCCCGGCACCTCGGCCACGGGCCGGGCGTCCTCAAAGAGCCGCGCCCGCAGGCCCGGCGGGATCATCCGCGCGTAGGCCGGCACGTCCCAGACGTCGTCGGCCGGGGGGATGTCCTGGGCCGGTGAGGCCCCCGCGTCAGTCATCGAGGTGCGCCCCTGCGTCGATCCAGGCCCCGAGCAGCGCGCGCTCCTCGGGGGTCATGCCAGTGGTGTTGGCGAGCGGCATGATCTGGCTGTCCACCGCCTGCTGCTTGATGAGCGCCGCGTTGCCCGCCACCTGCTTGGGATCGGTGAGCAGCAGCCCCTTCGGCGGCGCCGTGATGCCCGCGAAGGTGGGCTCGGCCGCGTGGCACTGCACGCAGTGCTTCGCCAGGATCGCCTCGACCTGCGCGAAGGTGGGCGCGCTGGCCGCCGCCCCCGCCGCCGGCGCGGCCTTGGGCCCGTGGCTCACGAAGGCCAGGGCGATCATCGCCACCGCCGCCGTGGGCAGGATCCAGGTGTTGCGCTCGCCCTTGCCGTGCACGTTGAACCAGTGCCGCACCGCCGCGCCGATGGCCGACAGGCCGATGAGCACGGCCCAGGCCATGGGGTGGCCGTAGGTGAAGGCGAAGTGGTTGCTCACCATGATGAACAGGGTGGGCAGCGTGAAGTAGTTGTTGTGCAGGCTGCGCAGCGCGCCGGCGCGGCCCTTGTCGAGGGGCGGCGGCTCGCCCTTGATCATCGCGTCGACCATGGCCCGCTGGCCGGGGATGATCACGAAGAACACGTTGAGGGCCATCATGGTGCCCATCATCGCGCCGAAGTGGATGTAGGCCGCCCGCGGCGACATCACCTGGGCCAGCCCGTAGGCGCTGCCGCCCAGCAGCAGCCCCGCCACCACGAAGCCCAGCCCCGGGTGGTTCACCAGCGGCGACTTGCATAGCAGGTCGTAGACGATCCACCCCACCACCAGCGCGCCCACGCCGATGGCGGTGGTGGCGCCGGGGCTCAGCCCGCTGTCGGGGCGGGCCATCATGAGGTCCGCCTGCAGCCAGTAGACGAACATCAGCAGGGTCAGCCCGCTGATCCAGGTGAGGTAGGCCTCCCACTTGAACCAGTGCAGGGTCTTGGGCAGAGTCTCCGGCGCGCCCTTGTACTTGCGCACCTCGTAGAAGGCGCCGCCGTGCACGGCCCACAGGCCGCCCGCGAGCCGCCCCGTGGGGTCGTCCATGGGCCGGATGTTGTTGTTCAGCCAGTTGAAGTAGAACGAGGCGCCAATCCACGCCGCGCCCACCACCAGGTGGAACCAACGCGCGAGCAGGTGCAGCCAATCGGTGATCCAGAGATCGCCCAACGTCAACTCCATGGGAACGTGGCAAGCCGCGCAGGGTACGGCGCCCCCCCCGGGGCGGTCAACGTGGACCCGGCGCCGACAACGGAGAGGCCCCGCATGGCCACTGGACACACCCCCGACACGCTGACGTTGCGGGCCCGACGCACCCTGGGCCCGGACGGCGCGCTGACCGACGCCGCCGTGACCGTGCAGGGCGGCCGCGTCACCGCCATCACCCCCGGCGCGCAGGCCCCCGCAGGCGCGCACGACCTCGGCGACGCCGTGCTCATGCCGGCCATCGTCGACACCCACGTGCACGTCAACGAGCCCGGGCGCACCGCCTGGGAGGGCTGGGCCACGGCCACCCGCGCGGCGGCCCTGGGCGGGGTGACCACCCTCGTCGACATGCCGCTCAACTCGATCCCCGTGACCACCACCCTCGACGCCCTGCACGCCAAGATCGCGGCCACGGCGGGCAAGCTGACGGTGGACGTGGGCTTCTGGGGCGGGGTGATCCCGGGCAACACCGCCGAGCTGGCCCCGATGGCCGCCGCCGGCACCCGCGGCTTCAAGTGCTTCCTGTGCCCGTCGGGCATCGACGAGTTCCCCGAGGTGGGCCGCGCCGAGCTCGCCGAGGCCATGCCCGCGCTCAAGGCCTGCGGCGTGCCGCTGCTGGTGCACGCCGAGATCGAGCTGCCCCTGAGCGCCGCCGCCCAGGCCGCGCAGGCCAGCGCCGACGTGCGCGACTACCGCACCTACCTGCACAGCCGCCCCCCCGAGTGGGAGGACGCCGCCGTGGCCCTCATCGCCGAGCTGGTGGAGGCCACCGGCTGCCCCGCGCACATCGTGCACCTGTCGAGCGCGGGCGCCCTGGACACCGTGCGCCGGGCCAAGGCCAAGGGCCTGCCGCTCACCGCCGAGACCTGCCCGCACTACCTGTGCCTCACCGCCGAGGAGGTGCCCGCCGGCGACACCGCCTTCAAGTGCGCGCCGCCCATCCGGCCCTCGGCCAACCGCGAGCGGCTGTGGGCCGCCCTGGCCGACGGCACCCTGGACTTCGTGGTCACCGACCACAGCCCGTGCATCCCGGGCCTCAAGCAGCTCGACACCGGCGACTTCATGGGCGCCTGGGGCGGCATCGCGTCGCTGCAGCTCGGCCTGGCGAGCGTGTGGACCGAGGCCCGCCGCCGCGGCCACACCCTGGCCGACGTGTCGCGCTGGATGACCGCCGGCCCCGCCGCGCTGGCCGGCCTGCCCCACGGCCCGATCACCGTCGGCGCGCGGGCCGATCTCATCGCGTTTGCCCCCGACGCTGACTTCGTGGTGGACCCCGCCGCCCTGGCCCACCGCCACCCCATCACGCCCTACGCGGGCCGCGCCCTCACCGGCCAGGTGCAGCACACCTGGCTGCGCGGCCAGCCCATCGTGCGCGACGGCCGCCTCACCGGCGCGCCCATCGGTCGCCCCTGCCTGTCCCGATCTGGAGCCGCCCTGTGACCCCCGACACCCCCGCCCCCACCGCCGTGTTCGCCGGCCTGCCCGATCTGGCCCGCGCCGACATGGGCGGCCAGGCCCTGCTGTGCAGCGACCAGTTCTTCGCCGGCATGGCCAACCTGCTGACCCCCGGCGAGCCCGTGTGGGACGCCGACCGCTACACCGATCTGGGCAAGTGGATGGACGGCTGGGAGCCCCGCCGCCGCCGCGCCCCCGGCCACGACTGGGTGATCATCCAGCTCGGCGTGCCCGGCGATCTCGTGGGCGTCGACATCGACACCCGCTACTTCCTGGGCAACCACGCGCCCTACGGCCAGATCGAGGCCATCGCCGCGCCCCCCAAGGCCAGCGCGACCTGGCTGCGCGACGCCGCCGACTGGACGGTGGTGCTGCCGCAGACCCCGCTGGATCGCGGCGGGCACAACGTGTTCGCGGTGACGCCCTTCGCCGGCGCGACCCACGTGCGGCTGCGCATCTACCCGGCCGGCGGCGTGGCCCGCCTGCGGGTGCACGGCCACCCCCGCCCCGCCCCCGTGCCCGCCGGCGGCGCCCGGGTGGACCTCGCCAGCGCCCGCCGCGGCGGCCGCGCCCTGGCCTGCAGCGACATGTTCTTCTCGCGCATGGACAACCTGCTGCTGCCCACCCCCCCCGCCCACATGGGCGAGGGCTGGGAGACCAAGCGCAGCGCGCTGCCCCGCACCGACTGGGTGGCGCTGGCCCTGGCCGAGCCCGGCCTGCTCGACGAGCTGGTCATCGACACCGCGTTCTTCAAGGGCAACTACCCCACGGGCGCCCGGGTGGAGGGCGTGTACTGGCCCGGCGCCCAGCCCCACGCGCTGACCGGCTGCGACGCCTGGCGCCCGCTGGCCCCCGACGCCCCGCTGGGCCCCGACGCCAAGCACCGGGTGGCGGTCACCGATCCCGGCCCGTGGACCCACCTGCGCATCACCCTGCTGTCGGACGGCGGCATCGCGCGCTTCAAGGCCTTCGGCGTGCCCACCGCGGCCACGCCCGCCGCCGACGACCCCTGGCTGACCGCCCTGAACGCCCTGGACGCCGAGGCCGCCACCGCCGCCTTCGCCCGCTGCTGTGGGGCGACCCGCTGGGCGGCCCGCATGGCCGCCGCCCGGCCCTTCGCCAGCCGCGAGCACCTGTACGGCGAGGCCGAGGGCGTCTGGTGGCACCTGGGCGATGGCGACTGGCGCGAGGCCTTCACCCACCACCCGCGCATCGGCGCGGACGTGGCCGCCCTGCGCGAGAAGTTCGCCCCCACCGCCGACTGGTCGGCCGGGGAGCAGGCGGGCGTCGCCGAGGCCGACGAGGCCACGCTGGCCGCGCTGGTCACCGGCAACCAGGCCTACGAGGCCCACTTCGGCCACATCTTCATCGTGTGCGCGTCGGGGCTGACCGCCGCCGAGATGCTCGCCCGCCTCACCGCCCGCCTGCCCAACGCGCCCGAGTTCGAGCTGCGGGTGGCCGCCGGCGAGCAGGCCAAGATCACCCGCCTGCGCCTCGACAAGCTGGAGCTGTGACATGAGCCCGTTGACCACCCACGTCCTCGACACCGCCCGCGGCGGCCCCGCGGCCCAGGTGCCGGTCACCCTCGAGATCGCCGACGGCGACGGCTGGCGCACGGTGTGTGCCGGCGTCACCAACGCCGACGGCCGCCTGCCCGATCTGCTGCCCGCCGGCGGGCTGCAGGCCACGACGTACCGCATCACCTTCGACACCGACGCCTACTTCAAGGCCCAGGGCATCGACGGCTTCTACCCGTATGCGCAGATCGTGTTCCGGGTGGGCGCCCTCGACGAGCACTACCACGTGCCCCTGCTGCTCAGCCCCTTCGGCTACTCCACCTACCGGGGGAGCTGAGCCCCGTCAGGCCCGGGGCTGGATGGTGGTGTCCCACAGCGACTTGCCGGTGAGATCGTGCAGGCTCACGGTGAGCGCGCGGCTGTCGGGGTCCACCTTGCCCACCCCGTAGAACTGGTGGCCGTCCAGGGGCGAGCGCCCCGGCTTCTGGCCCTTCTCTTCCGAGCAGTACATCACCTTCGGCCCAAAGGTCGGGTCGATGCGGTTCGGCCCGAAGGTGCCCGCGTTCAGCGGCCCGGCCACGAACTCCCAGAAGGGGTCGAAGTCGGTGAAGGTCGCCCGGTCGGGGCTGTAGTGGTGGGCGGCCGCGTAGTGCACGTCGGCGGTGACGAACACCACGTTGCGGATCCGCCAGCGCTTGATGAACCCGAGCAGCGTCGCCACCTCGTGCTCCCGGCCGCGGGGCGGGCCGGCGCCGTTGCCGATGCCCTCGAAGCTGTAGCGGGCGTGGCCGATCATCAGGCTCAGCGGCATGTCGCACGACACGAGCTTCCAGGTGGCGGTGCTGGCCTTCAGCCGCTGGCACAGCCAGGCCACCTGCTCGGGCCCGAAGCACGCGCTCTCGGGGCCGTAGGTGGGCTGCTGGTTGCGCGAGTTGGGGGCGCGGTAGCTGCGGGCGTCGAGCACGAAGGTCTCGAGCAGCGGGCCGAAGGGCAGCGCGCGGTAGATGCGGCCGGGGGCGTCGAGGCGGGTGGCGATGGGCGTGTACTCGAACATCGCCCGGCGGCCGCGGGCCGACAGCAGGCTGCACGACTTCACGCGGTAGCGTTTGTCCTCGTCGAGCTGGCGGCCGGGCCACCAGTTGTTCTTCGTCTCGTGATCGTCCCACTGCACCACCCACGGCACCTCGGCGCAGAGCCGGCGCATGTGGGTGTCGAGCAGGTTGTAGCGGAAGTTGCCCCGGAACTCGTCGAGGGTCTCGGCCACCTTCTCCTTGGCCGGGGTCACCAGGTTCTCCCAGGTGCGCCCCCGCCCGCCGCCCTTGCGCGGCTTCAGCGGCTGATCGGCGTAGATCATGTCACCGCAGTGCAGGAACACGTCGGGCCTCTCGGCGCGGATGGCCTCGAAGATGCGCATGCCGCCCAGGCGCGGGTTGATGCCGTAGCCCTGGCCGCACGTGTCGCCGGACCACGCGAAGGTGAGGGGCTGGTTGCCGTTGGGATCGGGCGTGCGCAGCCGCCCCAGCAGCGGCTCCGCCTGGGCGCCGTCGGTGAGGCTCTCGAAGCCCACCCGGTAGAAGATCTCGCGGCCCTGGGGCAGCCCGGTCAGGGCCACCTTGCCGGTGTAGTCGCTGCTCGCCAGCACCTCGACGCTGCGGGCGGGCGTCGCGGTGGCGAACTGGGCGTCCAGCGCCCACTCCACCCGCATGCGGCTGGGGCGGTCGGTGCGGCTCCAGATCACCGCGCCCTCGGGGGTGACGTCCCCCGACATGACGCCCCACTCGGCGCGGGGGCGCTGGCCCTGGGCGGTGACGGCGGCGGGGGCGCGGCGCGGCAGCAGCGCCCCGGCGGCGACGGCGGCGGTGGCCCGCAGGAAGTGGCGGCGGTCGATCACCACGGCGGGCAGCCTCTCGCAAGGGGGCGCGCAGGGCGCCAGACCCGGGTATGGTAGCACCCGATCCCCCCGAATTCGCCTCCGCGGCCGCGCGAGGGTCAACGAATTGGCGGGGCACCCACCGACAGCCGCAGGAGCGCGGATGGCCCAGTTCCGCTACGGGGATCACATCGCCGAGGCCGTCGGCATCGAC
>JAUHVS010000169.1 GCA_030424955.1 bacterium
CCTGGGGCACCACCTGTATCTGGCCCAGCAGGCCATCGAGCAGCAGGTGGGCGAGCAGGCACAGGGCGTGGGCGGCATGACCCTGGGGGCCGATCCCCTGGCCACCGCCGTGAGCCTCGCGGCGTGGCGCAGCGACCGGATCCTCCCCGCCTTCATCGTGCGCAAGACCGCCAAGGGGCACGGCACGGGCGCCTGGGTCGAGGGGCGGCGCAACCTGCCGGACGGCGCCCCTGTGATGGTCGTTGAGGACGTCGTCACCACCGGGGGCACCACCCTCAAAGCCCTCGACCGCATCCGCGCCGAGCGGCTGCGCCCCATCGGGATCGTCGCCATCGTGGATCGCGGCGCCGGCGGCATGGACGCGCTGCGAGGCAGCGGGCTGCCGGTCACGGCGCTCTTCTCCCGCGACGATCTGCCGCGGTGAGGCCCCTGCGCCTCGTCCTCGCCCTCGCCGCCACCCTCGCGGGCTGCGGCGCCAGCGGCCCGGTGGCCTGGCGGCCCGACCCCAACGCCCCCCGCGATCACGCCGACACGGTGAAGACGTGGACCCGCCACGGCGAGGCCTACGACGATCTCGAGGTGCGGCTGCTGGCCGACGCCACGCTCATCTCGCCCGCCTTTGCCCACAGCTACGCGCATGAAGAGGCCGAGCGCCTCGGGCTCTCGCCCGCCGAGACCGCAGAGCGGGTGCGGGGGCGGGTGGCCCAGGCCGAGACGAGCGTGCAGATCCTGCTCGGCCTGACCACCACCGATATCCTGTGGAACGACCTGGACAAGGCCCGCCCCACCCTGCGGGCGCGCCTGGTTCGGGGCGACCAGCAGATCGCGCCCATCAACCTGCGGCGTCTGGACCTGAAGGCCAAGATGGCCATCCGGGCCTACTTCCCCCCCCTGACGGTGTTGGAGGAGGTCTACTGGATCACCTTCCCGCCTCGACCCGACAACAAGCCCATCACCTTGCGCATCGCGGGGGCGCCCGCGCGCCTGGACCTGCGCTGGGAGTTCACCGGTGACTGAGGGCTGGCACAGCGCCCCCGACGGCACCCAGCTGTTCTACGAGATCGAGGGGGACGGCCCGCTCGATCTGCTGCTGGCCGACGGGATCGGCTGCGACGGCTTCGTGTGGCGCTACCTGCGCGAGGCCCTCGCCCCCTTCGGACGCATCATCCATTTGCACATGCGAGGCCACGGCCGCAGCGCCGCGCCGGCGGATCCGGCCGCCATCCGCATGCAGGACTTCGCCGACGACTGGCGCGATCTGCTCGACTCCCTCGGGAGCACCCAGGCCGTCGCCATCGGGCACAGCATGGGCGTGCAGGTCAGCCTCGAGCTCTGGCGCCGCGATCGCGCGCGCATCAAGGGCCTGGTGCTGGTGGCGGGCAGCTTCGAGAACCCGCTGGCGACCTTCCGGGACGGGCGGCTCGTGGAGCGGCTGCTGCCCATCCTGCAGACCATCACCCGTCTGGGCGGGGCGCCCCTCGCCCACGTGTGGCGACGCGCCCTGCGGCTCCCGGCCGCCTACTACGTGGCCACCATGACCGAGATGCACCCCGACCTGAGCCGGCGCGCGGACGTCGAGCGGTACCTGGAGCACATGGCGGGGATGGACCCCCACACCTTCTTCGAGATGCTCGGTCAGGCGGGGGCCCACACCGCCCGCGCCTGGCTGCCGGAGATCGACGTGCCCACGCTGGTCGTGGCCGGTGAGCACGACCAGTTCACCCCCGCCCGCCTCTCCGAGGAGATGGCTCGCCTGATCCCCAACGCCGCGCTGTGCACCGTCCTGGATGGGGCGCACGCGTGCCCGGTCGAGCACCCCACCCTCGTGAACCTCACCGTCGTCGACTTCCTGACGCAGCACTTCGCCACCGAGGCCTGACCGGCCAGCCGTCGGCGCCGGCGGCGTGGCCACGGCTGCCCCCCTGCACCGCCAAGCGAGCCGCCGCGTTCAGGGGGTCCGACCGTTGAGGGGCGCTGGCTGAGACGGAGGGGCGCGCTCGGTGGCCGGCCTCATCCACCCTGCAGGCGACGTGACCGGACGCTGGCCCAGGCGCGGGCGCGGGGCGACCGACTGGGGCGCGCGCGGCGCGACCCAGCCGCCGCAGCGGCTCAGGCCAGCAGATCCACCTTGAAGAGCTGTTGGCCGAGCAGGAGCAGGTCCCCCTGCGCCAGGATGCCTTCCCCCTTGATGCGCAGGTAGGTGCCGTTCGTGCTGCCGATGTCTCGCAGGAAGAACCGGCCGTCGCGGGTCAGCAGCTTGCAGTGGCCGCCGCTGATGAAGCCGTCGTCTCCGAAGAGGATCTCGCCCCGCTCGCGGCCGAGCTGCTCCTCGGGGCGGCGCAGCACCCACACGCTGGACACCGTGTCGATGCCGACCGAGAGCTGCAGCCGCCCCCAGGCCCCACGGACGGGAGATCCCAGCACCGTCGTGCCATCCCCGGCGCCGGGCACCATGGGCCGCACCTGGCTCATCTCCTCGAAGCGCAAGAGCTGCTGCCCGATGCGGAACATGTCGCGGTGGAACAGCTCCACCTCGGCCTTGATGCGCAGGAAGACGCCGTTGAGGCTCGCCTCATCGCGCACGAAGAGCTGACCCCGCACGAAGAAGAAGGTGGCATGGCGCGGCGACAAGAACGCGTCGTTGCGGAACAGCGGCAGGGGGTGGTTGCGCCCGACGGTGGTCTCGCCCACGTCCAGCGGGAAGGCCTCGCCCTCCGTGCCGTCCGGGTGGATCAGCACGAGGCGCGCGCGGTGCTCGGCTGCGGGCGCCATGGGCGTCGCGGCCACCGGCAGCGCGGCCCCCTCGAAGCGCGAGCCACACACGCCACAGAACTTGAAGCCCTCGGGCACGTGGGCACCGCAGCTGCGGCAGGCCCGCGGATCGGCTGACGCCTGCTCCACGTTGGGGGGCGGCGGCATGCCGAGCAGCGAGCCATCGGGGGTGCCGTCGTCCTCGTCCAGGCCCACAGGCGCGAGCTCGTCGCGGGTGGAGCCGACGTCGTCGTCGAAGCTCGGCGGGCCCAGCACGACGGCGCGGGGCGCGGCCTCCCGGGGCGGCGCGGCCACGAGCGCGGGCGTCGCGGCGGCCGCCACGGCGTCCGAGAGCGGGTCGACCACGGCGGGTGGCTCCACCACGGGGGGCGCCTCGGCAGGCTCAGCCTCGGGGCCCAGCCGGACGACCTTCGCCGCCGCGGTCGCGACGAGCTCAGGCGCCGGCTCAGGCGCCGCCACCGGCTCGGCGACGGGCTCCGGGGCTGGGGTGACGGCCTTGACCCGGATCGGGCTCGGCGTCGGGAGCGCTGTGGGCGCCGCGACCGGCGCCGCGACCGGCGCAGGTGGCTCGGACGCTCGGTCCGCCGCCACCAGCTCAGTGCCGCAGCCCAAGCAGAACTTGTAGTGGTTCTCGTTGCGGCGGTCGCAAGTCGGACAGACGATCAACGGGCACCTCCCGTCATCTCAACGCGCAAGAGCTGCTTGCCCACGAACAGGTAGTCGCCGTGCCCCACCGGCTGCGGTCCGGCGATGCGCACGTAGGTGCCGTTTCGGGAGTCCAGGTCCACCAGCCGCACGCCAGCGGTCGTGAACTCGATCTGGCAGTGCCGCCCACTGATGAAGCGATCGTACGGGAAGTCCAAGTCACACCCTTCGCGCCCAATGCTCAGCCGGTCGCCGCTGACCATCCGGGTCAGGCCGGGGCGGCCCCCCTCGAACATCTGGGTGATCCGCCGCGCGCCGTCCGGGTACGGGCTCCCGAAGAACTGCGTGTGGTCCGGCCCGACGCCCGGGCCCGCCAGGGGGCCCCACTCGACCCGCAGCAGCTCCTCGCCCGCGAGGAAGAGGTCGCCGTCGTTGAGCAGGACTGGCGCCTTGATGCGGATGAACACCCCGTTCAGGCTGTCCTCATCGCGCACGTAGAGCTGGCCCTGCTCGTAGTAGAAGTTGGCGTGACGCGGCGAGAGGTAGTGGTCCTCGGGGAACAGGATGGCCCCGGCCTTGCGGCCCGTGATGTGCTCCGCCGCGTTGAGGTGGTAGCTGACGCCGTCCATCCCCTCGCCCCGAATCAACACCAGCCGGGCGCGGGCCGTGCTGGCCGCTGGGGCCGGCTGCGCGACCGGCGCGGGCTCAGGCTGCCCCTGCTTCATCGGGCTGCCGCACGCGCCGCAGAAGCGGTGCGACTCCGGCACCTCTGCGCCGCAGTGACTGCACTGGAGGGTTGATCCCATGAGGCACTCCGAAGCGGGCTCGATAGTGGCGCAGTTATAGAACCCTGGGCCCTGGCGTCGCAACCTTGGCGCGTGGCCCCGTGGCGCCGCGCCACGTGCTATCCTGTCCTCCTCGATCGGCGCCATGAGGCGCGCCGAGGTTGCCGAGGAGCAGACGGGACATGCCGCACCGCCATTGGGTGGGTCTCTTGCTGGGCCTGTGCGGCCTGTCGAGCGCCTGTGAGGAGACGCGAACGGTCGCGCCAACGGACGCCTGGCCCGAGCCCGTGCCGGTCCTCTTCATCGACGCTGCCACCGCCCCGGCGCCGTTGGACGCCGCGGCGCCGGACCGGACGGCAGGCGATGGCGATCCGCGCGACGCCGACCTCGCTGCGGACGGCGCCCAGGACGACGGCGCAGCCGGCGCGGAGGACGGCGGCCCGCCGGACGCGGTCGGGCGCGACGGGTGAGCGTGCCGCCCCCCTCACCGGCGGTGGCGGCCGTCCTCGCCGAGGTACACCCCGGCCAGGCCGACCTGGTGCAGCGGTGGGCAGCGGCCCTCGCGAGCGCAGGCGGCCTGTACGGTAGCCTCGAGGCGAGCGCCCTCGCAGCCGTCGCCCGCGGATCCATCGCTGCCCTCCAGGCCACGCTGGCCCGCGGCGAGACCGAGCTGCCCATCGAGGCCGCCCGCCGGTTCGTGGATCCGCCACAGTACCGCAATCAACCCCTGGACGAGTTCATCCTGGCCGGGCTGCGCATCGAGCAGGCGATGCGCGAGTTTGTCGCGGAGCGGGCCCCAGATCCGACCGTGGCGGTCGACGCCGGCGCCCGGCTGTCGGCCGTGCTCGCGAGCTCCATTCTGCAGGTCGTGCGGCTCAGAGAGCAGCGGCTCTCGGCCGGGCAGCTCCTCACCGACGTCGGCCGACTGCTCGGCTCCGCTGCGCCCGGCGCCGGGCTGGAGCGGGTGGCCGCGCGCATCGTCGCCGAGCTGGGGGGCGGCGCCTGCGTGCTGGTCGGTGCCTCTGGCGGTCAGCTGGAGCGGCTGGCGGCCTCGTCGCTCCGCGGGCCCGCGACACCGACCCACCGGCTGTCCACCCTCGACGCCCCCTGGCCGGCGACCGTCGCCCTGGACACAGCCCCCGAGCTCGCCCCCATCGAGGAGGGCCAGCACGTCAGCCTCGCCTTGAGCGCGGGGGGCGGCGACTGGATGCGGGCCCTGGTGAGCGCAGGCTTCGGTCTGCTCGAGGCCCGCCCGCTGCTCCTGGGCGGCGAGACGGTGGGCGCGGCGCTGGTGCTGTCCCCCGCCGCGGCGCCGCCCACCCCACGGGCCCTCGCCCACCTGGAGTCGCTGGCGCCGCTGCTGGCTGCCCACGTGGCGCTGGCCCGGTCCACGGGCGCGCTGGTGCAGGCGGACGCGGCGATCACCGCGCTGCTGGAGACGAGCCCCACGATGATGTGCACGCTGGATCGCCATGGGCGCATCCTGCGCACCAACAGCATCTTCCGCGCCCGCATCGGCGTGCCGGACGACGTCATCGGCATGCCCCTGTCGTGGCTCTTGCACCCCGGCTGGTCGGATCGCTTCCCCGAGCAGTGGGCGCTGATCCAGGCCAGCCCGGACGCCGCCGCGGGCGCCCGGCTCGACCTCATCACCGCGGACACCACCCGCCTGCCCCTGGCGCTCGACGCCCGCTGGCTGGAGGACGAGGTGGCGCCCCCGCGCACCTGCCTGTTGGCCCTGTGGGACATTGGCCAGTACGTGGACCGCGCCGAGAAGGACGCCCACCAGATCGACGCGCTCGACGCCTTCGTGCGGCAGGTCGCCCATGACCTGCGGGCCCCGCTGCGCTCCATCGCGGGCTTCGCCAGCCTGCTGGCCGACGAGGTGACGCCGCCCGCCGTCGGCGCCGCCGCGGCGCCCTTGAGCGAGGCGCAGCAGTACGCAGAGCGCATCGAGGCCGGGGTGGTGCGGATGGACGCGCTGATCAGCGGCCTGCTGCGCTACGCCCGCAGCACGGCGTTGGATCCAGGCCGGGACGAGATCCCCCCCGCGGCCCTGCTGCGGGACGCCACGGATCGCATCGAGGGCGAGGTGGAGGCGCGGCAGGTCGCGGTGACGCTCACCGCCGACGACACGACCTTCCTGGGCGATCACACGGCCCTCTCGACCCTGGTCACGAACCTGTTGGACAACGCGCTCCGCCACAGCGCGGTCGGCGGGCACGTCGAGGTCGCCGTACACGCCGTGGACGCGGGCTGGGCCGAGCTGGCGGTGCGCGACTTCGGCCCCGGCGTCGACCCGGAGGATCGAGAGCGCATCTTCAAGCTGTTCGAGAAGGGCGGTGGGCCCCTCGCCCAGTCCGGGATCGGGCTGGCGGTGGTGCGCCGCATCGCGAAGGCCCACGGCGGCCGGGTGTGGGTCGAGAGCCCAGAGGGCGGGGGCGCCCGCTTCGTGGTTCGGCTGCCCACCACCTGACGGGGCGCGCCGCCGATCACCCCTACGCGGTCAGAAGATCCACTGCCCCGAGAACACAGGCGGGATGCCCTGCGCGGCGCCGTCGGCGTCGGCCGCTGTGGCCCACTCCGGCCGCAGCCACCCGTCCCCGTCCGTGTCGGCGACGTCGGGGGCCCCGATCTCGCCCGTGAGCCACGTCTCGGCCCGCAGCAGCTGGGGCAGCGCGACGCCCGCGAGCAGCGCCTGGAGCCGCGCTGACCCCTCGGCACAGCCGCCGCTGGCGACGCAGTCAGCGATGGCCTCAGCGGCCAGGGCCACCAGCGCGGCGTCGTACCGATAGGCCGCGTCCCCGCGGGTGGTCTGCCAGGCGCCCGCCGTGCCGTCCCACCACTGCCCGTCGAGGTGCGCCCAGAGCCCATCGCGCGCCGCCGCCGCTGCGGGGGTCGCCAGCACGCTGAAGGCGCCGAGGACCGCCAACTGGTCGCGGAGGCTGGCGGCGGCCTCGTCGAGCGCGTCGCCCACGCGGCCGGTCGCGTACGGCCCCGCAGGCAGGCGCAGCCCGCTCAGGACCTCGGCCGAGCGCTGGGCCGCAGCCCCTGCACCGGGCACCTGGACCGCTGCGGCCGCCGCGAGCCCGCGCACCGCCTGGGCCGTCGCGTAGGTGTCCACCCGAGCGTCACGCACCGTGCCGGGCCGCCACAGCGCCGGGAAGCCGCCCTCAGGCGCCTCCGCGTGGTCCACCAGCGCCAGCGCGATCCGGGTCGCCTGGCGCAGCGCCGCCTCGGCCCCGTCGCCGTCCCCGAGGGGCCCGCGGCCCCGCAGGCTGGCCGGCAGATCCGCCCCCGCCGCGACCGCCGCGAGGGCGGCCAGCAGCGCGCCGTTCTCGGCCACCACCAGCGCCCGGTCCTCGACCTGGGTGCGCTCCATCTGCCGCGGCAGCCCGGGGGCGCTGCCCGTCTCCAAGATGCCGGTCAGGGCGGGCACATACGCGGCGCCGGGCCCGATGGGCGCCTCGCCGGTGTCGGGGGCGCGCCACAGCACGTCCAGCGCGTCGATGACCACCGGCAGGTGGTCCAGCGCGATCAAGCCCAGCAGGGCGTCATCGCCCTCAGCGCCCAGCCGCGGGGCGGCGTTGACCGCGACCGCGCCCGCCGCGATCCACCCCGACACCGCCTCGACGCGCGCCGCAGGCGCAGGGGCCGTCGGGTGGCCGCCTGCGCCGGCCAGCCACGCCAGCAGCGGGCTGGCGTCCACGTCGCCCGGCGTCACGAGGGCGCTGTCGATCACCGCCTGGGCGCTGTCGAGCGGCGGCATCGCCTGCCCCGCCCGGTGACACCCGGCGCACCGCAGCCCCACGGTGGCGGCGGCCGCCCCCTCCCAGGTCGGCCCCCCCACCCGGGACCCGCGCACCCCCGCCAGGCCACGCCGCCACAGCGCGCGGATGAGCGCCGCGCTGGCGCCCGCTGTGACCCGGCGGTCCTCCACCCCTGCCCCGCGCCAGCGCCGGCGCTGCGCGTCCGCCACAAAGGCGGGCCGCCCGTCGGGCAGCCAGGCGGGCCGATCGGCGCTCAGCAGCTGAGCCGTCGTCTGGCGGTAGGCGAGGAACGGCGGGTGGAGCCCCGTGGGGGGGCTGACCAGCGCCTGGGCGGCGAGGGCCTCGACCCGAGCCTGCCAGGTGTCGTCCCGGTTGGTGCCGTTCTGCGGCTCGTCCGGCTGACCGCCCGCCTCGGCGCGCGCCCGGCTCAAGGGCGCGTGCATGGCGTGGGGCCCGACGCCCGCCTGGAACACCGCGCTGTCGATGCCGGATCGCCCCACGGCCCAGAGCGTCCACGGGTCCTCTGTGAGGGCGGCGCCGCGCCCGCCCCCGAGCGGGCCCGCCAGCCGCAGCAGCGCCGCCGCGAGGCCCAGCCCCCCGGTGGCGTCGTAGGTCAAGGCCCCCACCAGGGCGGGCGCCGGCGGGGTGCGTGCGCCGATCCCGTACTCGGCCACCTGCGTCGCCTCCTGGTTGCCACCCGCGTCGACGGCCCGGAAGCGCACCGCCGTCGGCTGGTCGATGACGAACGGGCCGTCGTAGCGACGCCCGCCCACCCCTGGATCGCTGCCGTCCAAGCTGACGTAGATGTCGGCCGCAGGGTCGTCGGCGATCAGGGCCACCTCGACGGCGCCCAGGTAGTGCCCGGGTGGGGGCACGGCCCGGGTCTGCGGCGCCTGCGTGTCGATGTCGTAGGCGAGCGCCCGCAGCTCCACCCGGTGGCCCGCGTCGTCCAGGGCCAGCAGGTTGAGCGTCAGGCTCCGGTCGATGGGCAGCACCAGGGGCGCCGGCTGGGTCGTCGTGTCGGCCGCGCCCTCCAGCGGCCAGCGCCCGTTGGTGGTGTAGTGGAAGAGCGCGGGCTCGTCGGCCTCGACGGTCAGCTCGATGGGGCCGCTGTATGCGCCGGGCTCATGGCTCAGGGTCAGGGTCGGCTCGATGCGGTCGAACCGCACCTCCAGCGCCTGGGGCGCCGACGCGTTGCCCGCGACGTCCACCGCGATCCAGCGCACGGTGGCGTCCTCTGACAGGCTCAGCGCGATGCGGCGGCCGCCCCGGCTGACGTCGGGTCGGCTCGGATCGAGGGGCGCCTCGCCGATCTGGTAGATCAGATCGGCCTGCTCGTTGGCGCTGATGTTGATCTCGACGACGGCCGCCCGCGTGATGAGCGGCGTCCCGGCGGGGTGCTCGAAGGACCGCCCGCCCAAGAGCCGCACCTCGACCACCGTCTCGGGGGGCACCGTGTCGACGGCCACGGCCACCTTGTTGCCGCCGTCGTCGCAGGCCACCGCCCACGCCGCCAGTGCCAACCCCATCAACCAGCCTCGCTGACGCATCCCTGACCCCGCCCTGCTCGTGAAATGACACAGCACGGTAGCAATCGACCCCGTTGGATGCACCTGGGACCGAATCGCCTTGTGCGCAGGGCTGATCTATCGTTTTCCACCGCGCCATGGAACGCACCGACCGTCGTAACGTCGCTATCATCGCCCACGTCGATCACGGCAAGACCACCCTCGTCGACGGGCTGCTCCAGCAGTCCGGCACCATCGGGGGGCATCAGAAGATGCAGGATCGCGCCATGGACCGCCTCG
>JAUHVS010000170.1 GCA_030424955.1 bacterium
CCGATCACCGACTCGATCTGCACGGCGCGCACGGTCACCGACCGCCCGTCGGCGGTGGGCAGGCCGTCCCAGCCCAGGGCCAGGCCGGTCACCGTCAGCGCGCCCGGCGCCACGGGGCCCTCGGGGGGCTGCAGCCCCACCGCCCAGCGGCCCAGGCGGCGGGTGACGCGGGCGTGGGCCCGGCTCACCCGGCCGCCGCCGCCCTCGCTGATGGCCGCCTCGGCGTAGATCACCCCGGGGGCGGCGGCCGCGTCGCCCGCCGGGCAGGTGAGGGTGGCCTGCCCGCTGCTGTCGAGCGTGGCCTCCACCGTGCCCAGATCCGTCGCCTCGCCGGGGATCGGCCCGAAGAGCACCTGCGCGCGCAGATCCGCCGCCACCGGGTCCCCGGTCGGCAGGGCCGGCGCCGGGCGCTGGGGGCTGTGCTGGCAGCGCAGGCTCGCGCGGGCGCCGGCGGCCGAGCCGCCGAACAGGTACCGGGCCGCCACCGTGAAGCGGGCGGGCCCGTCGCCGAGCAGGCTCGGGGCCTCGGGGGTCAGGGTCACCGCCAGCCGCTCGGGCACGATGGCCTCGACGGGCAGCGGCACCTGGGCCACCCGGGTGTCGGCGATGTGCAGCTCAGCGCGCCACCGGCCGGTGGGCGCGTCGGCGCCGATGGGCAGGGTCCAGGTCACCAGGCCGGCGGGGTTGGTGCGGGCCACCTCGCGCCGCACGGCGCGATCCCGGGCGTCGGTGAGCACCAGGGTCACGGGCAGCCCGGCGGTGGGCGCCGCCTCGCTGCGGTCGCGCACCAGCGCGGCCAGGCGCACGGCGTCCCCCGGGCGGTACACGCCCCGGTCCGTCCACGGCGCCACCGTCCAGGCCGCCGCGCTCGGCGTCGCCCCCCAGCGGTCGCCGTGGGCGGCGGTGTCGAGGCGGTCGAGATCGAGCCAGGTGAAGTCGGCGCCGTGGCGCGCGAAGATCGCCACGGGCGGCCCGGCGCCAGGGGTCGCCGGGGCCAGCCGGCAGCCCGCCTCCCCGCGGGTGCGGCACTGGGCCAGGGGGGTGCCGGTCACCCGCACGAGGTCGACGGCGACGCCGTCGCGGGGGGCGCCGGTGGCGGCGTCCAGGGCCCACACCTGACCGCCCCAGCCCCCGTCGGCGCCGCGGCTGCGCTTGTACACAAGCTGCAGATCCGTCACGGCGATGCGCCGCGCGTCGTGGGCGCCGCCCGCCGCCACGTCCACGGCGTACAGCCCTGGCGCGGGCGTGGGCAGCCAGCGCCGCAGATCCAGGGTCGTGTGGCCCAGGGCGTCGGGGGCGCTCGTCACGGGGATGTCCACGGCCACCACCTGATCGGCCGTGCGGTCGGTGGGCGCCTCGCTCCAGCGACCCAGCCAGTGGCTCACGTTCCGCGGCGGGATGTGGTGCACCGTCAGCCGCAGGGTGGGCGTGTTGCGGTGGCTCACCGCCAGGGCACCCCAGGCCGCGCGGGGCAGGTAGCGCCCCTGGGCCAGGATCTGCACCTCGGGGCTGCGGCGCGGCACCGTCACGGGGAAGCGGGCGGCGGCGGGCAGCGCCGCGCCGTCCACCGTGCGCGCGCCGGCGGCGATGTGCAGGGTGTAGGGCCCATGGCTGAAGGGCCCCTCGAGCCGGAAGCCCAGCCGATCGCGGGTCACCTGCACGGCCACCGGCGGCACCACCCGCAGCTGCTGCCGCACGGTCTCCTCGTCGGGCAGGCAGCGGTGGCTCAGGCGCACCGACTCGTCCAGGTGGGCGTCCCACACCCGGCGGGGTTGCCCCGCCGCCGGATCGTCGCACACCACCTGCAGCGAGAAGCCCGCGTCCGTCTCCACCGGGTACACCGACAGCACCCGCCACGCCGCCGGCGCCCCCACGGTGAGGGTGTGGGCGGCTGCCGGCGCCGTCTGGCCCTGGGCGTGGGGCAGCCCGGCGCGCAGGGCCAGGGCGATCTCGGCGCCCGGCCGCAGGGCCCCGTCGCTGATGGTCACGGCGATCTGGCTGGGATCGTCGCCGGCCACCGCGTCGATGGGCAGGCTCGGGGCGTGCCCGTCCACGGTCCAGGTGGCGTAGTCCACGAAGCGCGCGGGATCCACGGCGGCGGTGAAGCGCACGGTGAGCGGCAGGCGCCCCCGGCGCGGGTCCAGGTGGCCGGCCGACACGTCCAGCAGCGCGAAGTCGGGCGCCTGCACCGTCGTGCGCCACGGCGCGGGGGGGGTCAGCGCGCCCTTGCTGCCGCGGATCTCTTTGATCTCAAAGGTGTATCGCTGGCCCGGCGCCCACGGGGCCTCGGGCTCGAAGCTCACCGCGGCGGGCCCCGCGAAGCGCACGGCGCCCGGCAGCGGCGGCGTCATGGACCAGCGGACGCCGTCGCCCTCGGCGTCCACCGCGGCCTGCACGGGGGTGGGGAACTGCGCCACGATGCCGGTGGGCGCGCCGGCCTCGGGCCCCAGCACCACAAAGCGCGGGCCGTCCGCCGGCGCCGGGGGTGGCGCCTCGGGCTGGCAGGCCAGCAGGCCGACGGCGAGCAGCGCGAGGGCCCCCCCGGCGCGGCGGGCCCAGGGCCGGTGAGTTCGAGCAGGGGGCGGCGACGAGCGGCGGGTGGGGTCCATGGGCGAGTCTCTCGGTCGGCGGGGGGTAGGCGATGCACCTACCCTTCGCAAGGCCCGTGCCGGGCTCGCCGCCGTCGCCAGCGCCAGTGGGCGTTGGGGGCCGCTTGGGCCGGCGGGGCGGCCGTGCTTGGAATCCGAGCAAATGGCATCGATTTCGAGCGTCGGGCACGATCGCGCCCGACGCGCGCTGGCCGGTGACCGCGGCCGCTGGCTTCCGGTAGGCTGTCGCCGTCATTCAGCAAGGAAAGGGGGCCACATGGGGCTCTCCCGCCGAGAACTGTTGCGCCTGGCGGCGGCCGCGACCGTGGCCCCCGCCCTCAGCAGCCTGGTGGGCTGCGATGACGAGGCCGCCGAGCCCACGCTCCCAAGCTACAGTTGGGACGGCCCGCTGGGCCCCGAGGATCTCTTCCAGCACGGCATCGCCAGCGGCGACCCCCTGCCCGACGCGGTGATCCTTTGGAGCCGCGTCACCCAGGCCGGCGCCGCGCCCGTCGCGGTGTTCTGGGAGATCGCCACCGACGCTGAGTTCACCCGCCGGATCGCGGTGGGCGACGCCGTCGCCGCGCCGGAGGCCGACTTCACGGTGAAGGTCGACGCCACGGGCCTGTCGGCCGGCACCACCTACTTCTACCGCTTCTGGGCGCAGGGCCGGGTCTCGCCGGTGGGGCGCACCCGCACGGCGGCCGCCGTCGACGCCGAGCGCGTGCGCTTCGGGGTCTGCTCCTGCGCGTCTTTGGGCCTGGGGTTCCTGCACGCCTACCAGGCGCTGGCCGAGGCCGACGTCGACGTGGTGCTGCACCTGGGCGACTACATCTACGAGTACGGCAACGAGGGGGGCGTCATCGCCCGCACCGGCTACGAGCCGGCGCACGAGATCATCACCCTCGAAGACTACCGCGTGCGCTACGCGTGGTACCGCAGCCACTCGCGGCTGCAGGCCGTGCACGCCGCGCACCCCATGATCTGCGTGTGGGACGACCACGAGACGGCCAACGACTCCTGGCGCGACGGCGCCGACAACCACAACGAGGATGAGGGCGAGGGCCCGTGGGCCGACCGCCGGGCCGCCGCGGCGCAGGCGTGGCGGGAGTGGCTGCCGGTGCGGGTGCAGGCCGAGCCGGAGCGCATCTGGCGCAGCTTCCAGTACGGCAGCCTCATCGACCTGATCATGCTCGACACCCGCCTGTGGGGCCGCGAGCAGAAGACCATCAAAGAGGAGATCCGCCTCGACCCCGAGCGCACGCTGCTGGGCGAGGACCAAGAGGACTGGCTCACCGAGGGCCTGATGAGCTCCACGGCCCAGTGGCGCATCATCGGCCAGCAGGTGATGCTGGCGCCGCTGACCCTCAACGGCATCCAGCTCAACAACGACCAGTGGGATGGCTACCCGGCGGCCCGCGAGCGGCTGCTGCGCCAGGCCCAGGCGGCGGGCAACGTGGTGGTGCTCACCGGCGACATCCACTCCAGCTGGGGCTGCGACCTGCCCATCGACCGCGACGCCTACGACCCCGAGACCGGGGTGGGATCCGTGGCGGTCGAGATGGTCACGCCGGCGGTGTCCTCGCGCACGCTGCCCTTCCTGACGCCCACCATCGAGGGGCTCATCGCCAGCAACAACCCGCACCTGCAGTTCTTCGACGTGACCCGCCGCGGCTACATCCTGCTCGACGTCACGGCGGCGCAGGTGCAGGCCGACTGGTACCTGTACGACGACATCGAGCCCGAGGTCGTGCCGCCCCCCGAGCACGCGGCGGGCCTGATCGTGCGCAGCGGCGAGCCCCGGCTGATCCCGGCCGACGGCCCCACGCAGGCCCGCACCTGAGCGGGCCGGCGGGCGCCGGGCTGGGGGGGGCGGCCCTCACGGCCCAGTGGGCGCGAGCGGGCGCCCTGCTGGCCGAGGTCCGCGATCTCATCGACGCCCGCCCAGGCGCGGACGTCCCGGCCTGGGCCGCGCAGCGCGGCTGGGCCGACTGGCTGCTCGCCCTGCCCGACGCGGCGGTGTGGGCCTGTGAGCGAGACGGCCTGGCCCGCCACGCCACCGCGCTGGCCGCGCCCCCCGCGCTGGCGGCGCTCATGGCCGCGGTCGAGGCGGCGAGCGCGCTGCCCGCCGGCGTGCCCCACGACCTCACCCCCGGGCCCACCCTGCGCGGGGTGAAGCCCCGCAAGCGCGCCCAGCTCACCGCCTTCGCCCGCTTCGCCGCCCCCCTCGCGCCCCGGGTGGACCGGGTGGTGGACATCGGCGCCGGCCACGGCCACCTGACCCGCGAGCTCTGCGACGCGCTGACCGTCGAGGGCCTGGGGGTGGAGCGGGATCCGGCGCTGATCGAGGCCGCGCGCCGCCGGGGCGCGGGCCACCCCGTGCGCTTCGTGCAGCACACCGTGGGCGCCGACGCCCCCATCCCCCTGGGCCCCCGCGACCTGGTGGTGGGCCTGCACGCCTGCGGGGCCCTCACCGACACCCTCAGCCAGCTCGCCGAGGCCGTGGGCGCGGCGGTGTGCTGGGTGTCGTGCTGCCTGCACCGGGTCCCAGGGGACGCGCGGCCGCCCCGGTGCCCGCCGGCCGGCGTCCCCCCCGAGGCGCTCACCTGGCCGCGGGACCGGCTGGGGCTGGCCAACCTCATCAGCCGCGAGCAGGGCGTCGAGGCCCCCCTCGACGTCATCCTGGCGGCCCGCACGCGCCGCACGGGCCTGCGGCACCTGCTGCGGGGCCGGGGCCTCGCCGTGCAGCCCGGGGACGAGATGAACGGCCTCAACCGGCGGGTCGCCGGGCGCCCCTTCGCCGAGCTGGTGGCGGCGGCCCTCGCCCACCGCGGGCTCCCGCCGGCGAGCGCCGCGGAGTGTGCCGCCGCCGAGGCCCGGGGCCAGGCGGCCTTCGCCCGGGAGCGGCGGCTGTCGCTGCCCCGCAAGGCCCTGGGCCCGCTCATCGAGGTCTACATCAACCTCGAGCGCGCCCAGTGGCTGCAGGCGCGGGGCTACGCGGTGCAGGTGGGGCGGCTGTGGCCGGCGGGGGTGAGCCCGCGCAACATCGGCTGCCGGGCCTGGCGCCCCGACGCCTCGACCGCCTCCGGCGATTTGTCTACGCTGGGGCCCCCCGCCGGGCCGCTGAGCGGCTGAGCGGGGGGCGGGCGCCACCCGTCAGGGGGCGCCTGTCACATCACTGAGGGAGGACACATGATCTGGTGGGGCATCTTCGCCGCCGCGCTGCTGGCCGTGGCGCTCTACGACGTGCTGCAGCGGCAGCACGCGATCCTGCGCAACTTCCCGATCATCGGTCACTTTCGCTACCTGTTCGAGATGGTGGGCCCCGAGCTGCGCCAGTACATCGTCACCAACAACGACGAGGAGCGCCCCTTCTCGCGGGACCAGCGCCGCTGGGTCTACGCGTCGTCGAAGCGCCAGAACAACTACTTCGGCTTCGGCACCGACAACGAGGTGGAGCTGTCGAGCAACTACCTCATCCTCAAGCACAGCGCCTTCCCGCGCAGCGCGCCCCACCCGGGCGAGGCCGGCTACGACCCCAGCTACCCCATGGGCTGCGCCAAGATCCTGGGCGGCTGGCGGGGCCGGGCCAAGGCCTTCCGGCCCGAGAGCGCGGTGTACGTGTCGGCCATGAGCTTCGGCTCGCTGAGCGCGGCGGCCGTCGAGGCCTTGAACCGGGGCTGCCAGCTGGCGGGGGCGCTGCACAACACCGGGGAGGGGGGCATCAGCCCCTACCACCTCAACGGCGGCGCCCTGATCTGGCAGCTGGGCACGGGCTACTTCGGCGCCCGGCGCCCCGACGGCGGCTTCGACCTCGACCGCCTGCTGGCGCAGGTGGCGCAGCACCCGGTGCGGGCCATCGAGATCAAGCTCAGCCAGGGGGCGAAGCCCGGCCTGGGCGGGCTGCTGCCGGGGGCCAAGGTCACCGCCCAGATCGCGGCCATCCGGGGCATCCCAGAGGGACAGGACTGCGCCAGCCCGTCCAGCCACCGCGAGTTCTCGGACGTCGACGGCCTGATCGACTTCGTGGAGCGCATCGCCGACGCCACCGGCCTGCCCGTGGGCCTCAAGAGCGCCGTGGGCGACCTGGGCTTCTGGCGCGACCTCGCCACCCGCATGGCCGAGCGGCAGCAGGGGCCCGACTACCTGCACATCGACGGCGGCGAGGGCGGCACCGGGGCGGCCCCGCTGGCCTTCAGCGACCACGTGGCGCTGCCCTTCAAGCTGGCCATGAGCCGCGTCTATCCGCTGTTCGCCGAGCGGGGCCTGGCTGAGCACGTCGTCTTCGTCGGCGCCGGCAAGCTGGGCTTCCCCATGCAGGCGACGCTCGCCTTCGCGATGGGCTGCGACATGGTGGCGGTGGCCCGCGAGGCCATGCTGTCCATCGGCTGCATCCAGGCGCAGCGCTGCCACACGGGGCACTGCCCGGCGGGGGTGGCCACGCAGAGCCAGTGGCTCATGCGCGGGCTGGACCCCCACGACAAGGCGGCCCGGCTGGCCAACTACCTGGTGACCCTGCGCAAAGAGATCCTCGCCCTCGCGCAGGCCTGCGGCCGGCCGCACCCGGCGCTGCTGACCCTCGACGACATCGAGATCCTCGACGGGCGCTTCGGCGCCACGTCGGCGCGGACCCTGTTCGGCTACGCCGAGGGCTGGGGCCTGCCCGGCGAGGCCGATCGCGCCGCGCTCACCGCCGAGCCCTGACGCCGGCGCGCGCCGCGGGGCGCGCCGGCCCCGAGGGGGCGCCGCGCCCGCTGGGCGGGTGACGTCCATCGCTGAGAACAGCAGGGGGCCGCGCGCTCGCGTCGCGCTGGCGGGGGCAGATCGGCGGGCTCAGCCGATCAGGGGATCATGGTGGTGAACTGCCCGGGCACCGTCACCTTGATGACCCCGGCCCAGTTGCACATCAGCATCGACGACTCGTTGAGGGCCGGCATGTTGCCGATCATCGCGGTCGGGGCGCCCACCACCCAGGGGGCGGCGGTGTTGGGGATGCATGGCATCGGGGTCAACACCCCCAGGGCCGCCGCCGTGGCCGAGGCCACCGTGGGGTTGGCGATGGACATGCACACCCCGAAGGGCATGATGTTCGCCATGGGCTTGTTGTCCATGATGGTGGCGGCCGGCTGCTTGCCCGCCATCACCTTGCCCGTGGGCATCACCATCAGCGTGCCAGGGGCCGCGCCGAAGCTGCACATGAGCATCGCGCCGTTGACGACCTGGATCCCCACCGGCTAGCTCACGAACTTCTTGACGAACTTCTTCAGCCCGCCGGCATCGGGGCCGCCGCCGCCGCTGCCCTCGGTGGCGTTGCCCTTGGTGTCGAAGCGCTGCTGGTCGCCCTTGCGGCGCCCCTCGCGGAACACCGCGCGGTCCGACATCTCGCCGTTGGTGTGATAGCCGATGGCCTCGCCCTCGAGCAGATCCGCCACGTAGGTCTCTTCACGCCGCAGGGCGCCGTCCTCGTAGTACTCCTTCACGGAGCCGTTGAGCTTGCCCATCACGTACTGGGCGACCCGCATGGGCTGACCGTTGCCGTAGTAGTCGGTCATCTCGCCGTGGAGCTGGTCCTCGAAGTAGCTCGCCGTGCGCACCAGCAGGCCGGCCTTGTCGTGCCAGCGCGCCGGCCCGTTCAGCTTGCCGTTGACGTAGTAGACCTCTTGGATCGGGTTCTCCTGGGCGTCGTAGACCATCGACGGCCCGGACAGCACGCCCTCGTCGAAGGTCATCTTCGAGGTCAGCTTGCCCTGGGTGTAGAACAGGCACTCGCCGTCGAGGGCGCCGTTCTTGAACTTCGCGTCCTGGATGCGCCGCCCCTCGGCGTCGAGCATGGCGCCCTTGCCGTTGAGGGTGCCGTTGTCGAACTCGATGGCCTGCAGCTCGTTGCCCTGATCGTCGAAGGTCTTGAGCGGGCCCACCAGCTGGCCGTCTTCGAAGAAGAGCTGCTCGACGACCTTGCCGTCGGCGTCGTAGCGCTCGGTGCAGCCGTTGAGCTCGCCGTTCTGCACCTCGCTGGCGGCCAGCAGGTTGCCGGCCTCGTCGGTGCTCTTGATCACCTCGAAGGGCGCCGGCGGCTCTTCGTCCACCGGCTTGGACCAGGCGTCGGCCAGCTCGGCGGCGGGATCGCCCCCTGCGCCCGGCTCGCCCTCAGCGCCTGGCGCCCCGCCCGGCGGCACCAGCGCCTGCGCGTCGGCCTGCAGCTCGGCGCCGTCGGCCTGCGCGCCGGCCAGCTCACCCTGCACGCCGTTGGCGGCCCCGTGGGCCTCGGCGTTGGCCTTGCCCGCGGCGCCAGCGGCCGCGCTGGCCTTGTTGCCGATCAGCCCGGCGGCCTTGCCCACCAGCGCGGCGGCCGCGGCGCCCGCGGCGCCCGTGGCGTACAGCTGGGCGCGGCCCGAGATGCGCCGGCCCACCAGGCTCTCGACCTTGCGCTCCGACTGCATCTTGAGGCTGTCGATGCTGCCAAAGCGGGCCTTGAGCTCCTCGGCCTTCGCCTTGGCGCCCCGCAGCTTGCCGGGCACGGCGTTGCGCCCGGCGCTCTTGGCGGCGCTCTCGGCGCGCAGCGCGGCGGCCGCCTCGGCGTCCCCGCCCTGAGCGGCGACCCCACCGACGCCCACGGCGCCGTCCTTCAACTTCCCGAGTGCGTCTTTGATGCTCATCAGTTGATCATCACCATTCCGCCCTTGAGCGTGAGCATGCCGCCACCGTTCACCTCGGCCATGGCGCCACCCTTCGCCTTGAAGGTCGCGCCGCCCTTGAGATCCACCCCGACGCCACCCTCTGCCTTGAAGTTGACGCCGGCCTTCATCTTGAGGTCGGTGCCGGCCTTGAAGTCCATCGACGTGGCCGCCTCTGCCTTCCAGGCCTGCTTGGTCTTGATGCTGATCTTGCCCGTCACCTCGATGGTCAAGTCGCCGCCCACCTTCAGCGTGTAGTTGCCCTTCACCTTGTGGGTGAAGTCGGCGCCGTTGGTGTGGGTCTCGGCGTCGTCGACCTTCACGTCGCGGGTGGCCTTGACCTTGTAGGTCTCTTTGCCCTTCGTGATCTCGAAGGCGCGGTCGCCCTTCTCGACGGTGTGGGTCTCGTTCTCCTCCAAGACCAGGGTGGTGCGGTTCTTGTGAATCGTCACCACCTCGTCGTTCATGACCTCACGGGTGGAGTCGTTGTCGATCAGG
>JAUHVS010000887.1 GCA_030424955.1 bacterium
CGCCGGCCAGCACGGTCACCTCGGCGCGCGCGCGGCTCTCCAGCGGGCCATCGCCCACGAGCACCTCGTACGCCCCGGGGGGCAGGATCACCCGGGTCCCGGTCCGCGCCCACGCCACGCGCTCGGTCCCGAGCCGCACCACCACCTCGGGCTCGAGGGCCGGATCCGTCGCGCTGGGCACGAACAGCGCGCCCATGCCCGCGGGGATGGGGGTGACGTCCAGCGCGAGCTGATCCGCCACCGCGCCACGCTCGAACGCCGCGGCCGGCCGGCCGACCCCGGGGGGCGCCGCGACGGCGGCGCTGGCGCACAGCAGGACCCAGGCGGCGAGCGTGGGCGTACCCCACCCTCGACGCGTGTGAGCGACTTGCCTCATTGACTTGTCCTTTGGGCCGAGCGCCGTCAGACCGGGCGCCGTCGCCTGCCGATGCAGGCCATTTCGAGACAGGCGACGTCTGCCGCCCACGCCTCAAAGACACGGTGGGCGAGGGCGCCGTAACGCGGCGGGGCGCGCTTTCTCGCACACCGCGCCAACACGCTGATTTTGCTACTCATTCTCAGCACAGGCGCTTGACCGGCGCGGCGCCCGCGTGCCAAGCAGGGGGCTCCACACCATGAGGCTGCCCATGCACACCACCGCCCGCCGGACCCTGTGGACGCTGCTCCCGCTGCTGCTCTGGCTCGCGCCGTGGGCCGCCGGCGCGCAGGGCGTCAGCTACCGCTATGAGCTCCACGACGCGACCTTCACGGGCGCTGGCAACCGTGGCGACGCGACGGCCCCGTTCACCGTGCACCGCATCGGCTTCGTCGACGAGAGCGGGGCCTTCGCCTCGGGGCTGATGTCATTCTTCGGCGCCGACTACCAGGGCAGCCGCACCGACCTGTCGGGCAAGACCTTCGACACCTACGCGTTCCAGGCCCACCCGGTGACCCCCGGGGTGCGCGTCGCGCTGGAGTTCGCCTTCGAGGGCCCCACCGATCTGGACGTCGAGGTCGACGGCCAGCCCGTCGACGAGGACACGAAGTTCAACTACTTCGAGCTGCGGCTGAACCTGGGGGCCAGCGACACCTTTGGCGACATCGGCTACGCCGTCCTCGACGCCGTGGACTTCGTCGCCCGGGACGTCACCGGGCGCGCGGGCCGCGGCACCCTGCGCAACGACCAGTACGCCTTCTACAGCGGGCTCGAGCTGGGCGTGCTGCTGCCGCTGAGCCGCGTCGGCGGGTACGTGCGCTACGACTGGATCCGCGGCCTGGGCCGCCTGATCTCGCTGGGCGACGAGGACATGCCCGCCCACACCTACGACGTGGGCCTGGCCGCCGCCGTCGGCGTCGACGCGGACCCAGTTGAACCACGAGGCGAGGCCGTAGTCGGCGTCCTTGCCGTTGGCGGCCCAGCCGAGCTGCATCGGGAAGCTGCCGTCGACGGGGCGCTGGCTGAGGGTGACGACCGAGCCGGGGCGGGTCAGGGTGCCTTCGGTCAGGGTGTAGTAGTGCCAGAGGTCGCTGACGGCGGGCGGCTGGAGCCGCGGGTCTTCGATCTTGGGGCCGCCGAACTCGGGGCCCTGGCCGAGGTAGACGAAGGTGACGTCGACGGCCCACTCTTCACCGGCGGGGTTGGGGCCGGTGGTGATGTAGGCGGTGCC
>JAUHVS010000171.1 GCA_030424955.1 bacterium
GCCGAGGCCTGCACGCCGTCGAAGCCCACCACCTCGAGCAGGGCGCCGTCGCGCAGCAGCACCCGCTCCCCCAGGGTGGCGTCGGGCAGATCGAGGCGCACCAGGGTGCCCCGCACCGCACGCACGGCGCCGTCGGCGCCGGCGTGTCCGCCGCGCACCGCCGCGGCCAGCGCGGCGAGATCACCCACGGGGGCAGGGGCGCGGGAGGGGCTCACGGCGCGCTGGGGCGCCCGATGACGACGGTGCGGTTGTCGGGGCGCAGCACCTGCGCCGCCACGGCCTGCACCTGCGCGCGGGTGACCTCGCGCAGGCGGTCGCCGCCGGTGAACAGGGCCGAGAAGTCGCCCAGGGTGACCTCCCAGTAGCCCAGCCCGTGGGCCCGCCGGCTGGCGGTGGTGAGCTGCTGGTAGAACCGGGTCTCGAGCTTGTTGCGGGCGGTGTTGAACTCGGCCTCGCTCAGGCCCTCGGCCACCACCTTCGCCAGCTCGGCCAGCACCACGGCCTCGGCCTCCTCGGCGGTGTGGCCCTCGCGCAGATCCACGCTGATCTCGTAGAGCCCCGGCGCGGCGAAGGCCGGCACGAAGGCGTAGAACCCGCTGGCGAGCTCGCCGTCGGTGATCAGCGCCCGCCGCAGCCGGGCGGAGTCACCCTCGAAGAGCGCCTCGTTGAGCACCTCGAGCGCGGGGTGCAGCGGATCGTCGGCGGCGGGCGCGTGGTAGCCCATCATCAGCCGCTCGCCCGACAGCGGCAGCGACAGCACCTCGCGGCGCACCTCGGCCTGGCGGGGCTCGGCGATGGTGGGCACCTCGGGCAGCTCGGCGGCCTCCAGGTGCCCGTATTTGTTCACGATCTCGGTGAGCACCGTCTCGGCGTCCACCGCGCCCACCACCACCAGCACCGCGTTGTTGGGCGCGTACCAGGTGCGGTGGAAGGCCAGGCAGTCCTCGAGGCTCAGGCCCTCGATGTCGGGCATCCAGCCGATGGTGGGCTGGCCGTAGGGGTGGGCGGTGTAGGCCGTGGACCACAGCACCTCGCTGAGCTTGCCGCTGGGGTCGTTGTCGACGCGCTCCTTGCGCTCGTTGATGACCACCTTGCGCTCGCTCTCGAGCTGGTCCGACACCAGGCGCATGTTCTCGAGGCGGTCGGCCTCCAGGGTCACCACCGTGGGGAAGTGCTCGGGGCCGGGCACGTCCTCGTAGAAGTAGGTCCAGTCCAGCCAGGTCGCCGCGTTCACCCGGGCGCCCAGGCCCTCGAGGGTGCGGTCGAACTCGCCCTCGGGGCGGGTGAGCGTGCCCTTGAACATCAGGTGCTCGAACAGGTGGGCGATGCCTGTCTTGCCCGCGCGCTCGTGGCGGCTGCCCACGCGCATCCAGGTCTGGTAGCTGAACAGCGGCGCGTTGTGGTCCGGCAGGTGCAGCACGGTCAGCCCGTTGTGCAGCACATACTTGTCGATCACCTGCGTGCCAAAGGTGGCGTGCTCGACGTGGCGGACAGGGCGTCCCTGGGCTTCAAACCGGCTGAGCATACGCTCCCTCGACGTGTGAACGGGTGCAGGGGGGGGTGGGCCGGCGGCGCAGCCCGCGAGCAGGCCCAACATCCAAAGGGCAGATACGATCTTCACGCGCCCGTGGATACCCCATCGGCGGGGCCAGCGACACGGCGCGCGGCCAGGGCCAGACAGATCCAGGCGGCGATCCAGGCGGTGCCGCCGATGGGCGTGATGGCGCCCAGGCCCTTGATGCCCGTGAGCGCCAGGGCGTACAGGCTGCCGCTGAACAGCGCCAGGCCCGCCACCATCAGCCAGCCGGCCACCCGGGCCAGGCGCCCACCGCCCCCGGCGATCACCCGGTCGATGGCCAGCAGGCCCAGCCCGTGGAAGGCGTGGTAGAGCGCGGCGGTGTGCCAGGTGTTGAGGGCGGCCTCGCTCAGGTGCTGCTTCAGGCCGTGGGCCCCAAAGGCGCCCGTGGCCACGACGAGGGCCATCGCGCCGGCCCCCCACACGGTGAAACGCACGGGGCTCGGCCTCACTTGACCAGCGCCGCGGCCGCGCCCTCGCGGTGCACGATGACCGTCTTGCGGCTGGCGGCCTCGTCGTCCTGGCGGGCGATGAGGGTGATGCGGTTGACGCCCTGCTCCAGGGGCACCCGCGCGGTGAAGGGCAGCCGGGCGGCGGTGTCGGCGGCGCTCGACTTGAAGAACACCTTGCGGTTGTTGACGTAGATCAGCAGGTCCTTGACCCGCTTGTCGGCCTGCACCTCGCCGGTGAGGGTGAAGGTGGCGTCGTGGGTCTCGGCGGCCAGGGGGCCGGTGAGCTCGATGACGGGCGGGCCCTTGGGGGTGACGCCGTCGATCTGCGGCACCCGCGCCAGGCCGGTATAGGGGGCGGTCTCGGCCTCGGGGATCCAGCCGTAGCGGCCCTCGCCCAGGGGCACGCGCAGCCAGCCGTCGAGGGTGGCGTCCGCCAGGGCGTAGGCGGCCGAGGCCACCGCGGGCGCGTCGGCGGTGGGCACGCCGCGCAGCTGCAGGGCGGGCACGCCGCGGGGCGAGATGGCCTGGGCCGCGGGCTGGGGCGCGCGATCGGCGGGCACCACGGCCAGCGACACCTTCTCGGAGGTGCCCTCGCGCAGCTCGGGGTCGTGCACGCCCAGGTTGACGGCCACGGTGCCCGCGGCGTCGGCCTTCACGGTGAAGCTGAAGGCCAGCTCGGCGGTGGCGCCGGGGGCCAGGGCCTGGTCCTCGCGCTCCACCCGGCCGCGCTTGATGAACAGGTCGCGGCGGCCGTCCCGGCCGTCGTCGCGCAGCGCGCCGAACAGGCCGAAGGCGGCGCCCTTGCCCACGTTGCGCGCCTGCACCCGCAGGGTGGCCTCTTCGCCGGCCTGCAGGGCCCCGTCGCCGTTGCCGCGCTCGGTGTCGTCGAGCTGCCACGTGAGCGCGAACCGCGGGCGGGGTAGGGCCTCGACGGCCACCTTCAGGGCGGGGGCGCTGGGCAGGGCCGCGTCATCGCCGTGGAAGTTCAGGGTCACGGCGTCCAGGCGGGCGAGGGCCGCCTTGCTGAGGGGCACGGTCACCGGCCAGCTGCGGCTCTCCCCCGGCGGGATGTTGCCGAACAGGAACTCCCAGCCGTCGAACAGGTCGTTGTCGGACGCGCTCAGGGCGCGCAGCCGCCGGAAGGGGGCGTCGCCGACGTTCTTGACGGTGGCGGTCAGCACCAGCTTCTCGCCTGCCGTCACGCGGTCGCCGGCGTGATCGCTGGTGAGGGTGACCTCGGCGCGGGGGGTGCCGCTGGCGGCCGCCGTCAGGGGGCGCCAGTCCACGCCGCGGGCCTTCAGGGCGGCCTCGATGGCCTGGCTCTGGCTGGCGGTCTGGCGGGCGAGCTCCACCTTGGCCTGCTCGAGCATCTCGTCGCTGTTGTCGGCCCCCGCCTGGGTGAGCAGGGCGTGGGCGAAGTCGACCTCGAAGTCGGCGATGAGGTCGTCGGGGGCCTCGCGGATCTTCTCGGCCAGCGTCTGATCGGCCAGGTAGCGCACGGTGGCGCTGGCCAGGTCGCGCTTGCTCAGCTCGGCCGAGGCGTGATCGAGGTGGCTGGGCAGATCGGCCTCGCCGGAGCGCGCGCTGAGGCTGCGGAACAGATCGGTGTCGTCGTCGGTCAGCACCACCGGCTGCAGGGCGATGTGGGGGGTGATGCCCACCGACTGGATGCTGATGTCGCCGGGGGTCAGGTACTGGGCGATGGTCAGCTTCAGGGCCGAGTCGTCCTTGTTGTCGTAGATGACCTGCACCGAGCCCTTGCCGAAGCTCTGCTGGCCCAGCACCAGGGCGCGGTGGTGGTTCTTCAGGGCGCCCGCCACGATCTCGCTGGCGCTGGCGCTGTTGTTGTTGATGAGCACCGCCAGGGGCAGGGCCTCGCGGGTGCCGCGCCGGGTGGCCATCTTCGGCTCGCGCATCTTGTCGCCGAAGCCCACGGTGGTGACCAGCGGCCCGCTGTGCACGAACAGATCGGCCATCTTGATGGCCTGGTCGAGCAGGCCGCCGGGGTTGCCCCGCAGATCCAGGATCAGCCCCTTCAACCTGCCGCGGCGGCCCATCTGGGTGAGCGCGGCCTCGAGCTCGTCGACGGTGGTGCCCTGGAAGTTGCGCACGCGCACCCAGCCCACGCCGCCCTTCAGCCGGCGGGCGGTGACGCTCTTCACCTTGATGTTGGCGCGGGTGAGCGTGAACTTCCGCGGGGCCTGCCAGCCCTCGCGGACCACCCAGATGTCGATGGGGGTGCCGGGATCGCCGCGCATCAGATCCACCGCGTCCGACAGGGCCATGTTGACCGTGCTGTCGAGGCCGATCTGCACGATGTGGTCCTTGGCCTTCAGCCCGGCGCGGCTGGCGGGCGTGTCCTCGATGGGGTTGACGATGGTGAGCTTGCCGCCCTCGATGCGGATGACGATGCCGAGCCCGCCGAACTTGCCGCGGGTGGACAGCTTCATCTCGCGGTAGTCGTCGGGCTTGAGCAGCACGCTGTGGGGATCGAGGGTCGAGAGCATGCCGTTGATGGCCGCGTACTCGATGTCGCGCAGGGCGTCGTGGTGCTTCAGGTTGCGCTGCACGAACCGGAAGATGTCTTTGAATTTAAAGGACATCTGCCACAGGTTGCCCACGTCGGCGAGCTCGAAGGTCTGGCGGGTCTGGGCCACGCGCACGGTGACGCGGGTGGGCACGCCCTCGGGGTCCTTGTCGACCTCGACCAGCAGCTCGGCGACGGTGCGCTGCACCTCTTCGAGGGCCGCCCCGATCATCTTGCGCTCGTTGATGCGCGAGGGATCGACGTAGTTCTCTTTGATGTGGATCACCGCGCGGTTGAGGATCGCGAGGCTCTCCAGGTCGTAGGTGTCCTCGGCGGCCGCCCCGTCGTCGAGCGCGCCGCGCGCCTCGGCGGTGGGCCGCGTGAACTGCAGCTGCCAGCCCGGATCGCCGTACTGATAAGACACGCTGAGGTAGAACGCCCCCAGCAGCGACACGAGGGCGACAAAGGGCTTGAGCATCGGCTTCATCGAACTCCTGCGCGGGCGGCGGCGAGGCCCGTGTTTCCAGTGTACGCACGAGGCGCCGGTCCGACCAAACAAGGCCAGACCGGGCGGCGACGGCGCCGTGGGCGCCCCGCTTGACAACCGGCAACGTGGGGCCCGATCCTGCCCAGAGCAGATTCTGGTCTCTGGAGGCCCACTCAATGGCCGATGCCGCCGCCCCCGCGCGGGTTCTGATCGCCGACGACGATCTTGAGATGCGTCGCCTGGTTCGCCGGGCCCTGGCCCCGCTGGGCGTCGACATCATCGAGGCGCACAACGGTGAGGAGGCCCTGGAGCAGCTCATCGTCGAGCAGCCCGACGCCATGGTGCTCGACGTCATGATGCCGGTGCTGAGCGGGTGGGAGATCCTCAAGTACCTGCGCGAGAAGCCCACGCTGTCCCACATCAAGGTGCTGATGCTCACGGGGGTTGGCAAGACCGTCAACGCCCTCACGGCGCCGCTGTACGGGGCCGACGCCTACCTCGACAAGCCGTTCGATCTCGACGAGGTGCGCAGCGTGGTGTCGGGCTTCGTGGCCGACATCGAGGCCGCCGCCGCGGCCAAGGGCGACGCCGAGGCCTGACGGCCGGGGGCGGGCCACCGCCCCTCACCGCCCTGGCGGTGTTGCCCTGGCAGCGCCCTCCTGGCAGCGCCCTCCTGGCAGCGCCGTCGCGTCGCGGCGCGCACCGAGGGGGCCCCGCTGCCCGCGCGCCCCCCCTGCTATTCCTTGTTGTACGCCGCCCAGTACGGGATGTGGTTGCCGCTGTTGAGGCTCTGGTACGGCAGCCAGAAGGCCGGCGCCGACGGATCCTCGCCGGGCTCGGCGGTGGGGTCGATGGCGGTCACCCACAGCTGGGGCCGCTCCTCGGCGCCCAGGCGGTGGCCGTAGGGGCGCAGGCTGCTGAAGGCCAGCCACAGCCGGCCGCGGCCGTCGGTGGGGGCCCACTTCGGCCACGAGTTCCCGTTGAAGGCGCCCCCGTTGGCGGCGTTGAGGGGCACGGCCTCGCCGCCCTCGTTGGGGATCATCCACAGGTCGACGTTGGGGTTGCCCATGCCGTCGCCGCCGCCTTCGCCCACGCTGTTGAAGGCGACGTAGGTGCCCTCGGGGCTGAAGGCGGGCCGGTCGAGCCAGCGCTCGCCCTCGCGCATCACCAGCGGGCGGGCCTCGAGCCAGCCGCCGTCCACGCTCTCCCACACGTACAGGCTGCCCCCGGTGACGCCCGCGTCGGGCAGCGGGTTGGCGAGGCCGTTGGGGCCCACGACGGCCACGATGCGGTCGCGGCCCCAGGCCCAGTCGGGCTGGCCCGACACGGTGTTGGGCAGGTTGGGCAGCCGGTCGAGCTCCACGCCGGTGTCGGCGTTGCGGATCACCAGCTCGCCGCTGGCGCCCGCCACCAGCCGGGTGTTGTCGGGCGCGAAGGACGGGAAGTAGCCGACGATCCCGGTGGGGTCGTAGAGCAGGTCGGCCGGGGCGTCGACGAGGCTGCTCGACAGGTCGCCGAAGGGCGGGAAGCTGGTGCGCGTGAAGGCGATGCGGCTGCCGTCCCGGCTCAGGGCGTGGCAGGCGGGGCAGTTGATCTGCGGGGCCGTGCGCGGGTTCAAGAAGGGCTCGGGGGCGGTGTCGCCCACGGCCAGCCGCATGATGCCCGCGTCGCCGGTGGACCAGTAGTACACCGCGCCCTGCAGCTGGCTGCGGTCGACGATGATCGGGCGCGTGATCGCGGCGCAGGCCTGGTCGCCCTGGCCGCCAAAGCCGGTGAGCGTGATGTTGAGGGTCTGGCCCGCGGCGCGGCCCATGACCCCGACCCAGGCGTCGCCCTCGGGGGTGAGCCGGTCCTCGTTGGTGTACCAGCGGGTCACCGAGCCGCGGACCTCGATCTCGACCTTGAAGATGTCGTGGCCCCGGCGGCGCCACTGCAGCTCCAGGCCCTTCATGTTCGACGGGATGACCGTGAGCGCCTCGGGGTAGAGCCACTCGGGGCCGCAGTCCGCGCCCGCAGGGGCGCCGTCGATGCGGGCGGGGTCGACGTCGCCGATGATGACGTCGTTGGCCAGGATGAACTCCACCCGGGCGGTGGCGCTCTGGCCGGCGTACTCGGCGAGCACGGTGCCCACGCCGGGCTGGCCGCTGCTGGTGAGGCGGCCGGTGGCGTCGATGGCGCCCAGCTCGTCGGGCGCGGCGATCCAGCGCACGGCCTCGGGGGCCACGGGCTCGCCGCGGTCGCTCAGGGTGAACTGCACGGTGGGGGGCGGGTCGGTCAGGGGGATCACCGGCGCGGCGGGGCTGAGGGTGAGCTGCGGGGTGTCCCCGCCCGCGCCGCCGTCGCCGCCCTCGCCACCCTGGCCGCCGACGCCGCCGTCACCGCCCTGGCCGCCGACGCCACCCTGGCCGCCCGCGCCGCCTTCGCCGCCCTGGCCCCCGGCCGCAGCGTCGCTGAGGGCGCCGGCGTCCACGGCCAGATCAGGGGCCGCCGACTCGCCCGAGGGCCCGCCATCGTCACAGCCGAACATCAACGCCAGCGCGCACAGCGCGCTCAGGCCCCAGGGGTTGCGCATGACTCGTCTCCTGCTGGAAGGCAGAGACTCTGGCATGGGCTGCGGCCTTGGCTCAACGGGGGGCCGCGCGGCGCCGCGCGGCGGCTGGTCGACAGCGGCCCGAGGCTGCGCCACCCTGACGGCACGCCCACGGCCCGTGGGCGCCGCCTTGGGAGGGGCCCACCATGTCGCGCGATACGATCCCAGACCGCCTGCTGGCGCAGGCCGCCGCCCGCCCCGACGCGCCGGCGCTGTGGCACCAGCCCGCCGACAGCGGCTGGCAGGCCATCTCGTGGCGGCAGTACGCCGAGCTGGCCGAGGCCTTCGCGGGGGCCCTGCTGGCCATGGACTACGCGCCGGGCTGGGGGGTGGCGATCCTGAGCGACAACTGCGTGCCCTGGCTGGTGGCCGATCTGGGGGCGATGCTGGCCCGCGCGGTGCCGGCGGGGGTGTACCCCACCCTCACCGCCGAGCAGGCGGCGTACATCATCTCGCACTGCGAGGCGCGGGTGGTGGTGGTGCAGGACCCCCTGCAGTGGGCCAAGCTGCAGAGCGTGCTCGACCAGCTGCCGGCCCTGAAGCGGGTGGTGATCATCCACGGGGCCGACGCCGTGGACGACCCCCTGGCGGTGGGCTTCGAGGCCTTCCTGGATGAGGGCCGCGCCCACGGCGAGGCCGTGCAGGCCCGGGTGGCCGAGCTCGTGCCCGAGGATCTGGGCACGCTGATCTACACCAGCGGCACCACCGGCCACCCCAAGGGCGTGATGCTCGACCACCGCAACCTGGCCTTCACGGCGCGCAGCGCGCTGTCGGCGGTGGGCGAGGTGGGGCCCGAAGACTGCATGATCAGCTACCTGCCGCTGAGCCACATCGCCGAGCAGATGTTCTCGGTGCACCTGCACACCACCGCGGGCTACCCGCTGTGGCTGTGCCCGCGGCTGGAGGACCTGAAGGCCACCCTGCTGGTGGCGCGGCCCACCTTCTTCCTGGGGGTGCCGCGGGTCTGGGAGAAGTTCAAGGCCGCGCTGGAGGGCAAGCTGGGCGAGCTGACCGGCGTGAAGGGCGCCATCGCGCGCTGGGCCCTGGCGGTGGGCCTGCGGGCGGTGCCCGACCTGGTGGCCCACGGCGAGGCGTCTGGGGCGCTGGGCTGGCAGCACCGGCTGGCGGATCGGCTGTTCTACGGCAAGCTGAAGGCCCAGCTCGGGCTCGACCGGCTGAAGGTGGCGAGCAGCGGCGCGGCCCCCATCGGGCGGGACGTGGTGCAGTTCTTCTGGGCCATCGGCGTGCCGATCCACGAGGTCTACGGCCAGTCCGAGGGCACGGGGCCCACCACCTTCAACCGGCCGGTGCCGGGCGAGCGGCGGCTCGGCACGGTGGGGCTGCCCCTGCCCGGGGTCGAGGTGCGCATCGCCGAGGACGGCGAGATCTTGGTGCGCGGCGACAACGTGTTCGTGGGCTACCTGAAGCAGCCCGCCGACACCGCTGAGGCCCTGCAGGACGGCTGGCTGCACTCCGGGGACGTGGGGCGCTTCGACGCCGACGGCTTCCTGTGCATCACCGACCGCAAGAAGGACCTGATCATCACGGCGGGCGGCAAGAACGTGGCGCCGCAGCACATCGAGGCGCTGCTCAAGGGCATCGCGGGGGTGGGGCAGGCGGTGGTGATCGGCGACCGCCGCAAGTACCTGTCGGCGCTGCTGACCGTCGATCCCGAGGCCACCCCCGCGCTGGCGGCGCAGCACGGCTGGCCCACCGATCCCCAAGCCCTGGCGGCGCACGCGGGCTTCAAGGCCCACGTGGACGCGGGGGTCGCGGCGGTCAACGGGCAGCTCGCCCGCTACGAGACTTTGAAGCGGTGGACCGTGCTGCCCGACGACTTCACGCTGGAGGGCGGCGAGCTGACGCCCACGCAGAAGGTGAAGCGCCGGGTGGTGGACGCGAAGTACGCCGCCCAGATCGAGGCGCTCTACGCGCCCTGAGCGGCGCTGCCCCCAGGGGATCGCCGGGCGGCGGCCGGACCCCGCGGCGCG
>JAUHVS010000172.1 GCA_030424955.1 bacterium
CCGCGCCGACGGTGAGCTGCGCCTGCGGGGCGCGGCAACCCCCTGGAATTCATGCCATCTTCGGTGCCAGCCGGCCTTCAGGGGGCCGGAGGGGATTCTCCTGACCAGGGACCTGGCACCTACCAATCCCTTCTGACCAGGGACCTGGCACCTACCAATCTGACCAGGGACCTGGCACCTACCAATCCGTCGGCCGGTAGTCCTTCAAGAACTGCCCCCATACCAGCCGGCCCGCCACCCCCTCGAACACCGGGTCCACGATCCGCGCCGCGCCATCCACGATGTCGAGCGGCGGGTGAAACCCATGCACGCTCACCTTCCGCTCTGCATGCGCGATGGGATCTTCATCCGTCACCCAGCCGGTATCCACGCTGTTCATGTGAATCCCATCCGCCAGGTAGTCGCTCGCCGACGTCCGCGTCATCATGTTCAGCGCGGCCTTCGCCATGTTCGTGTGCGGGTGCCGGTCGGTCTTGAACAGCCGATAGAACTGCCCCTCCATCGCCGACACATTCACGATCTGTGCGTCCCGCGTGGTCACCCGCTGCATCAGCGGCTTCAGCCGCGCGTTCAGCACAAACGGCGCGACCGCGTTGACGATCTGCACCTCCACGAGCTCCACCGTGGGCACGTCCGCCAGCTTCAGCCGCCAGCTGTTCGTCTCCCGCCGGTCCACCTGCTGCTCGTCGGCGTCCAGCTCCCCCGCTCGGAAGACCTCGGCCCCGTGCGCGCCATCGCCCGCGACCAGCGCCACCTGACTCAGCATCGCCGCCGGCGCCTCGGCCACGGCGAGGCCCGCCTCGCCCTCTGCGGGCCCCGGTGCGTGCCCGATCAGGCGCTGCGCCTCGGCCGGCAGCGGCGCGTCGCCCAGCTCCAACGCCATCAGGTGCCCGTAGAAGCCCGGCGGCCGCCGCACGGTCTGGCACGCGTTGTTGATCAAGAAGTCCAGCCGCGGCAGCGTCGCGACCAGGTGATCGCACAGCCGCTCCACGCTTGGGATGTGGCGCAGATCGATGCCATGGATCACCAGCCGCTCCCGCCAGTCAGCGAAGTCCGACTCCGCCGCATACCGGCGCGCGGCGTCCTTCGGGAACCGCGTCAGCACCACCACCTGCGCGCCGCTGCGCAGCAGCATGATCGCCGCCTGGTAGCCGATCTTGACCCGCGCGCCCGTCACGAGCGCCACCCGCCCGCGCAGATCGCCCTGGGGGCTGCGCTTCGCGAAGTTCAGATCGCCACAGGCCACGCACAGCTGGTCGTAGAACCCGTGCAGCCGGGTGTACGGCGTGCGGCACACGTAGCAGGTCCTCGGCGCGTTCAGCTCGGGCCCCGTCGCGCCCTCGATCCCCTCGCCCGGCTCATCCCCCAGCAGGTACGCCTCGCGCGCCGCGTCCGGGCCCGCCAGCGCGGGCCGCGCGTCCCCGGTCAGCCGCGGGGTCTGGAACACCGGGCTCGCCCGCAGCCGCCGGATGCCCGTCTGCGCCAGCGCCGCCTCGTCGGCCGCCTTCACCGACTGTTGGCTGGCCTTGCGCCGCGCCCGGCCCAGCGCCCGCACCGCCCGCTTGTCGGGCCGTGAGACCTGCCCCGCCGCCACCAGGAACCGCGCCCGCGCGTCGTCGTCGAGCGCCGCCATCAGCGCCCGGTCCGCCACGATGGCCTCCAGCGTCGGGGTCAGCGCCACCAGCTGCGCCGCGACCGCCTCCGGCGTGAGCGCCCCAGCGGCCGGCCCAGCGCCGGGCCCCTCGGCGGACGGATCGTTCAGATCGGACATGGCCACCTCACCACCGTGAACGGCCCGGGGCTACCCCATCGCGGCCCACCGATCAAGCGAGCCTCGACGCGCCGGGGCCCGCCTGCCAGGATGCGCCCGCGTCGACCCCCCTGGGAGCCCCGTGCCCGTGTCCGCCCTCTGCCTCGCCCTGGTCGCCCCTTGAGCCTGCTGGCCTGGGTGTGCGCCGGGCTGACGCTCATCCTCGCGGCGTACGCAGCGGGACACGCCCTGGCGGTCCTGGCCTTCCTCGCCCGCCGGCGCACGGCGCCCCTCACCGCTCGCCCCACCGACGCCGTCGCCGTGCTGATCCCCGCCCGCCACGAGGGCGACGGCGCCCTGCGGGTCCTCACGTCGCTGCTCAACCAGGATCACGCCGGCCCCGTCGAGGCCTGGCTGCTCATCAACGACGCCAGCGACAGCTCCCTGCCGTACCTGGCCGCCGCGTTCCCGGACGCCGACCTGCACGCCCCCGCCGACGGCCGGGTGGTGCTCTACGACGCCAACCAGCGCACCCTCGCCGTCGCGTTCACCGGCGCCGATCCCAAGCACCACAAGGTCAACTGGGCCGCCGAGCGCCTCACCACGCCTTACGTCGCCATCCTCGACTGCGACCACCAGGCCCACCCCGAGTGGCTCCGCTCTGCCGTCGCCACCGCCCAGGCCCGTGGCGCCCGCGCGGTCCAGGGCCGCCGCTTCCCCCTCGAGGCCACCGGCCTGTTCGCCCTGTGGGACGCGCTGCACCAGCACATCGGCTGCGAGCTCTTCAACGCCGCCTTCACCCGGCTCGGCCGCGACGTGTTCCTCACGGGCACCACGCTGCTGCTCGAGACCCCGCTCCTGCGGGCCCACCCCCTGCGCGACTGCCTCACCGAGGACACCGATCTCAGCTACCGGCTGTTCCTCGAGGGCGAGCGCATCGTGGCGGACCCCCACGGCGGCTCCGACGAGGAGGTCTCGCCCGACCTCTACAGCTTCTTCGCCCGGCGCCGCCGCTGGGCCAACGGCCACACCGAGGCCTTCCTGCGCCACGTCCCCCGGCTGTGGCGCGCGCCGCTGCCCTGGCCCGCCCGCCTCCAGTTCCTGTTCCACGGCGCCCACTACCTCATGGCCGCGGTCGTCTTCGCGCTGCACCTGGTGCTCGGCGTGCTCTTCCTGCCGGGGCTCACCGCCCATGGCGTCCTCGCCGCCGGGATCACCAGCCTGGGCCTCGGCGCGTGGGCGGCCAGCACCCAGCGGGCCCGGCGCAAGCGCACCTTCACCTCCGACATCTTGATCCTCACCGCGTGGCTCTTCCCCGCCGTGGTGATCGTGTTCAGCGTCGTCACCGGCTACCTGCGCTACCAGAGCGGCTGGGTCGGCCTGCCGCTCCCAGCCTGGCTGCTGAGCCTGGGCCTCGCCGGCCTGGCCATGCCCCTGGTGCTGCTGGTCGTCGGCCTCGCGGGCTTCGGCCAGCTCACCTGGAGCACCCTGCTGAGCGTGTGTCTCACCTACCCGGTCGCCTTCTATCTCGACGTCAGCGGCGTGCTCATCGGGCTGGTGGACTACGCCTTCGGGCGCCACCTGTGGTTCGCCGTCGCCCGCGCCCCGCACGCCGCGCTCGCCACCCCCCGCGTGGGCGGCGCCCTCGTGCCCACCCATGGCATCGTCGACAGCTGGCGCCCGAGCCAGATCGCCCGCCGCCTCGTGAAAGGTCTGTGGATGGCCCTGCCTCGCCTCAACCGCCCCGCCACCTGGCTGCGCTGGGGCGTGCCCCTGCTGCTCGCCGTCGGCGTGTGGGCCTGGGCCCGCGCCACCCGCGTGCCCCAGATCGCCACCGACTGCACCGCCCTGCAGCACGACCCGGAGCCCTGGATCGTGTCCCTCGATCTGTTGGGGGGCCGCGGCTACTGCGACGCCACCGCCGACCAGCCCGCCGACCTCTGGACCCGGCCCACCAGCACCTTCAGCCTCAGCGCGCGTCACGACCTGGGCACCCTCGACCCCGCCGTGTGGGACGTGCTCGATGACACCTTCGAGTGCAACCTGGCCCAATACAGCCCCGCCAACGCCCGGCCCACGCCGGGCCAGGGGCTCACCCTGGCGATGACCGACGAGCCCACCGGCGACCGCGCCTACCGCGCGGCCGCCATCGCCACCAAGGCCACCGACGCCGAGCGCTTCCACTACGGCCGCTTCGAGGTCGAGATGAAGCCGGCCCGCGGCCCCGGGCTGATCTCGGCGTTCTTCCTGTATCGCTTCGATCCCTGGCAAGAGATCGACGTCGAGTTCCTGGGCCGCGACACCACCCGCATCTTGCTGAACGTGTACTACAACCCCGGCGCCCCCGGTGACACATACAACTACGGCAAGCGCGGCACGCCGGTGCTCGTCGACCTGGGCTTCGACGCCGCCGACGCCTTTCACACCTATGCCATCGAGTGGGATCTCGACGAGATCCGCTGGTTCGTCGACGGCCGCCTGATCCACCGCCGCCCGAGCGGGCGGCCCACCCCGGTGCCGCACCTGCCCATGCGGCTGCACCTCAACGTGTGGCCCATCTGCAGCGAAGACCTCGCCGGCGCCGTCGACCCCACCACCCTGCCCGCCGAGGCCGAGTTCCGGTCGGTGGCCGTCTATCGCCGCGAGCCCGCCCCCTTCCACCGGGTGCTCTCGTGGCTCGACCCCGCGCCCCACCGCGTCGCCGTGTGGCAAGACGACGCCGGCTGGGTGCGCCGCGGCCCGGCCATCCCCGCCGAGTAGCGCCCCGCGCCGCCCGCTCAGGGGCCCGGCGCTGCCGGCCGCCCCGTCACCTGCCACAGGCTCAGGTGCAGGCCCTGGATGACCGGCTGCACCTCGACCCCATGGGCCGCGGCCACCGCGCCGGGGAACCACGGCACCGGGCTGAACAGGAACACCGCGCCGGCGTGCGGGGGCAGCCGGTAGCCCTCGTACGCCAGCAGCAGGTGGAAGCGCACCGTCGGCGGCAGCTGCGCCGCCAGCGCCATCAGGTTGCCCGGGTTGTGCGCCTCGCGGTTGCCCACGATGAGCGGATCGGGCGCGGCGCGCACCTGCGCCACCACCTGGGGCAGCGCCTGGCTGATCCCCTTGATCCACGGCGCGTCGGTGCGGGCGTTGTGGCCCACGCTCAGGGCCATCGCCGCGGCCACCGCGACCGTCACCACGCGCCGCGGCCACCCCGGCTGGCTGAGCCCCTGCCCCAGCGCCACCAGCGCCATCACCAGCGTCGGCATCAGGTAGCGCGTCGACAGGCTGCGGATGCCCCCCAGCACCAGATCCGGGCCCAGCAGCAGCGCCACCGGCGCCACGGCCACCAGCACCAGCAGGGCGCCCGGCCCCAGCCGGCCCGCGCCCTGGCGCCGCGCCGCCCAGCCCACCGCCGCCAGCGCCCCCACCGACAGCGCGGCGCCCCCCGCCACCGCCGCCCACGCCCAGCCCGTCGGCTGCGCCCAGCCGTCTACGATGGGGCGGCTCAGGTTGAGGCCGAAGGTGCTGAGCAGTTCGGCCCGCGGGATCACGATCTCGCGGGCCCACGCCATGCTCGCCTGGAAGGCCGCGTAGTGGGTGCGCAGCATCAGCGCCCACGGCAGGCAGGCCAGCGCGCTCACCGTCAGCGTCGCGGCCGCCGCCCGCGCGGGCGCCGTGAGCCGGCCCCGCGCCCGCCACGCCACGAACAGCACCTGCGCCGCGATCACCCCTGCGTGCGAGAAGCTGGTGTAGAGCGCCGCCGTGGTCAGCGCGCCGTAGATCACCCACGCCCATCGGGCGGGCGCCCCCTCGGCCATCCGCCGCTGCGCCCGGAGCAGCGCCGCGCAGGACGCCAGGATCTCCGCGCTCCACAGGCTGTACTCCCGGGCCTCCTGCGCGTAGAGCCCCAGCACCGGGGACGCCGCCAGCAGCGCCACCGCCGTGGCCGTCGCCGCGCGCCGCCCGAAGGCCTCGTGCGCGAGCCAGCCCCCCGCCGCGAGCCCCCCCAGGCTGAACACCGCCGACAGCGCCCGCAGCGCCCCGATGCCGTCGCCGAACAGCCCCATCCACAGCCGCGCCAGCAGGTAGTACAGCGGGGGGTGCTGGGGCTCGTCCCGCGCCAGCCCGAGCACCGTGTCCCAGGGCCCCTTGCTCGGGTCAAGGTGTTGAAACGCTTGCAGATCCGCCGCCGTCACCGGCGCGCCGCCGTAGAGCGTGGCGAACCACTCGCGGGGCGCGTGGCCCGCGGCGAACACCCGGGTGAACACCTCGTCGTGCCACAGCAGCTTCTCGTCCAGGCCCACGAAGCGCAGCGCGACCCCGGCCAGCCCCACCAGCCCGAGCACCCCCCACACCCAAGACCCGCGTCGCATCCGGCGCCTGTCGCACAGCTGGCCCCGCCCTGTCCACCGCGGCGCCCGCCGCGGGCCCACCACACCGCCCCGTGACAGTCGCGCGACGACCTCGCGCGATCCCGCAGCGGCGGTTGCAACCCGCGCGCAGGTGCCCGACGCTGCGCCCAAGCCCGTGGAGGTGCCCCATGTCTCTCGCCCCCTGCACCGCCCTCATCGACGTCGATCCGCGCGCGCCGGTGACGGCCCGCGTCGACGCCCTCATGGCCACCCTCGCCGCCGCGACCCAGGCCGACTACATCGGCGAACCGGTCACCCAGCTCGCCCATGGGCTGCAAGCCGCCGCGCGCGCCCAGGCCACCGGGGACGAGGCGCTGACGCTCGCGGCCCTGCTGCACGACGTCGGCCACCTCGCCGATCCCAGCGCCCCCGACATGCAGGGGCTGGGGGCCGTGAACCACGAGGGCATCGGCCAGGCCGTCCTCGATCGCCTCGGCTTCGCGCCCGCCGTCGGCCGGCTGGTCGAGAGCCACGTCGCCGCCAAGCGCTACCTCGCCCGGCGGGCGGCCTACGACGGCAAGCTCAGCGAGGCCTCGCGCCAGACCCTGGCCCTGCAGGGCGGGCCCATGACCGACGCCGAGGCCGCCGCCTTCGAGGCCGATCCCCTGCACCGCCAGATGCTGCGCCTGCGCGGGTTCGACGAGGCCGCCAAGATCCCCGGCGCCGACGTGCCCGGCCTCGACCACTGGCGCCCGATCATCGAGGCCCACCTGCGCGCCCAGGAGGCCGCCACCGTCGTGGCCCCGCTGACCACCCCCCTCACCCCCGCGCAGCTCGCCGCCTGGCGCCGCGACGCCCTGCTGGTGCTGCCCGGCGCGCTGGCGGGCGACGCCCTGCGGACGCTGCACACCTGGATCGAGGAACTCCAGGGCTGGCCCGAGACCCCGGGGCGCTGGATGAAGTACTTCGAGCGCGGCACCGAGGCCCGCCAGCTCTGCCGGGTCGAGGACTTCGTGCCCTACCACGCGGGCCTGGCCCAGCTGCTCTGCGGCGACGCCCTCATGGCCCGCCTGGGCGAGCTCATGGGCGAGCCGGCCTGCCTGTTCAAAGAGAAGATCAACTACAAGCTGCCCGGCGGCGCCGGCTTCACCGCCCACCAGGACGCCCCCGCCTTCGACACCTTCGGCCACCGCTACCACATCACGGTGCTCATCGCGGTCGACCCCCAGACCCGCGCCAACGGCGGCCTGGAGTTCAGCGATCCCGTGGCTGAGGGCGAGCTGCTGCCGCAGCGCCCCGGCGGCGCCGTCGCCGAGGCCACCGAGGCGGCCCTGCCCTGGCGCCCCCTCGACCTGCCGGCGGGCTCCGTGGCCTTCTTCGACAGCTACATCCCCCACCGCTCGGGCACGAACGCCAGCGACCAGCCCCGGCGCGGCCTGTACGTCACCTACAACCGGGCCGCCGACGGGGACCGCCGCGCCGACTACTTCGCCGACAAGCGGGCCACCTTCCCGCCCGAGATCGAGCGCGAGCCCGGCGTGGACTACCTGGCCCGGGCCGGCCGCTACAACGTCGGCAACCCCATCCGCTGATCGAGCCCGACCCGCAGGCGCCCCATGAACCCCGCCTACTTCGAGACCTGGTTTCGCTACCCCGTGCCGCCGCCGTGGCCGGCCTTCGCCCTGGTCACGGCGCACAACCCGCACGGCCGGATCATCCCGCCCGCCGAGAACGACGCCCGCGCGGCCGCCCTGCGGGCCCGCCTGACCCGCGCCGGGCTGCCCTGGGTCGCGGTGGACGCGGGCGCCGCCGACTTCAGCCACTGCGAGGCCAGCCTAGCCATCGCCTGCACGCTGGATGAGGGGCTCGCGCTCGCGCGCGATGAGGAACAGGTCGCGCTGTTCTGGGTGGAGGCGGGGGGGCTGTGGCTGGTGGACTGCGCCAGCGAGGCCCGCCACTACGTCGCGGGCTGGGGCGCCCGGCAGGCTGACTGAGGTCGGCCCGGGGCCGCCCCGGTCGGGCCGCGCGGTTCAGGCCAACGGCTCAGACCGCGCGGCGCCGCCGCCGGAGGACCGGCACCCCGGCCAGCAGCAGCCACCAGAGCCCGCCCATCGGCGAGCCCCGACCGTCCACCGCGCAGCTGCAGCCCACCTCCTCCGCCGGCGGCTCATCGCCACCGGGCGTGCCCAGATCGCCGCCAGGGATCACGCCGCCGTCCAGGACGCCCCCGTCGGCCGCCGGGCTGCCCCCCGCGCCGCCCGCGCCGCCTTCACCGCCGACACCACCCGCGCCGGCGATGCCGCCCACGCCCCCTTCACCGCCGGCGCCGCCGACGCCGCCCGCGCCGCCCGCGCCGCCTTCGCCGCCCGCACCACCCGCGCCGTCGTCCCAGGCGCACTGGGCCTCGCCCAGGCGCACCACGCAGCGCTGGCCCACGGGGCAGTCCACGCCCCCGCACGGATCCGCCGCGCACGCGCCGTCCACGCACACCGCCGGCGGCGCGCAGTCCACCGCCGCGCAGGGATCCTCGACACACGCGCCGTCCACGCACTGGGCGCCGTCCACGCACTGCCCCTGGCAGCCGTCCGGCTCGCACGCGCCGTCCACACACACCTCGTCCAGCGCGCACGCCACGAAGGCGCAGGCGCCCACACAGGCGCCGTCCCGGCAGAAGGCCTCCGCGTCACAGGTCACGCCCGCGCAGGGATCGGGCACGCAGCCCTCGGGCGTACACAGCTGGTCCGGCGGGCAGCCCGCCTCGGCGCACGCCTCGCCCACCACGCAGGCGCCGTCGACACACACCCCGTCGTCGCAGTCGATGGCCGCGCAGGGATCCACGCAGGCCCCGGCCTCGCAGCGCTGGCCCGCCGGGCAGTCCACCAGGTCGCACAGCGGCACGCAGGCGCCGGCGTCACACACCTGGCCGCCCACACACTCGTTGTTCTGGCAGGGGTCGCGGCAGACGCCGGCGTTGCACAGCAGGCCGTCGGCGCAGGCCGCGGCCTCGTCCACCACCCCGTCGCAGTCATCATCCACGCCGTCGCAGCCGTCGACGGGCAGCGGGCCGCACGCCCCACAGGCGTTGCGCGTGCCCTCGTCCACCGCGCCGTCGCAGTCATCGTCGCCAGCGTTGCACGCCTCGACCCCGGGCTCGCCGTCGGCGGTACACACCACGGCGCCCGCCAGGCACACCGTGCGCCCCGCGGCGCAGCGCCCCGGCGCGCCCGTCGCGCAGCGCTGGCCCAGCCCCAGCAGATCGTTGTCGGCTGCGCCGTCGCAGTCGTTGTCGAGGCCGTCGCACACCTCGGGGGACGCCCCCACGTCGGGCACACACGCCTCGGCCCCGTCCACGCAGCCCAGGTGGCCGCGGGCGCACACCCCGGGCGCGCCTGTGTCGCACGCCTCGCCCCCGCCCAGGCCCTCGTCCACGGTGCCATCGCAGTCGTTGTCGAGCCCGTCGCAGGCCTCGGGCGCAGGCTCGCCCACGCAGGCGTCGCACGCGTCCCCCGCGCCGTCGCCGTCCAC
>JAUHVS010000173.1 GCA_030424955.1 bacterium
GCCGGCCCCGGCACCGAGATCACCTTCGACCACAGCTGGTCGTACGTGCAGGACCCGGGCGTGAACATCGTCAGCTACCGCTGGAACGTCGTGAACTACCCCGAGGGCCACGACCTCAACGGCGACGGCGACTTCAACGACCCCGGCGAGGCCGCCCCCGAGGACGCCAACGGCAACGGCACCGTCGACTTCGACGAGATCGTCTGGGACTTCCAGACCGCCGATCCCCACGAGCAGTTCTTCTTCACCTACGACGACGACCTCGACTGGGGTGAGGTCAAGCGCCACACGGTCACCCTGGCGGTCACCGACAGCGCGGGCCGCGTGACCTACGACAACGACGCCGTCGAGATCCGGCTGTCGCTCATCAACCACGCGCCGGTCATCGTGGCCCACCCCGACGGCCGCAACGCCCGCTACGGCGGCTACCTCAACACCCAGGTGGTGCTGGACGGCCGCGCCACCTACGACATCGACAGCGCCCACGAGGTGTTCCCCGGGGACGAGGGCCGCGCCCGCGGCATCCCCGACCGGGTCACCACCATCCACTTCGACCTGAACTTCGACGGCGACTACGACGATCCGGGCGAGGACGGCACCAACGGCCCCGTGGCCCTCACCCTGCGCGAGAACATGGCCCAGGGCGATCTCATCGCCGTGCCGGTGCGCGCCTGCGACGACGGGCAGTGGAACGGCGAGTGCTACGACGGCGTCACCCGCCCCGACTGCTCCGAGTGCGCCTACGGCACCGCCGCCGTCGAGCTGATCCCCAACGTCGCGCCGCCCACCATCGACATCGGCACCTGCGACGAGAACGGCGAGAACTGCCAGCCCTACGTCATGGACGGCTGGGGCAGCATCGACATCGACCTGAGCGGCAGCCGCGACCCCGAGGGCGTGCTGGGCCTGCGCTTCCAGTACGAGCTGCTCGAGGGCGCCGGCCGCATCGCCGTGGCCCCCGAGTACCAGGGCAACGAGGCCAACATGGGCCCGACCTTCGAGTACTTCCCCGAGCCCGACGGCCCCCGCGTCGACCGCATCCTGGCCACCGTCTACGACCAGGGCGGCCTGTCCTCCGAGGCCATCATCCGCGTGGTGGTGCCCAACGTGCCGCCGGTCATCGACAGCTTTGACCTGGCCTTCACCTTCCAGGCGCCCGTGGTCCGCGGCGCGGTCATCGAGAACCTGGGCAACGGCTGGTACCGCCTGGTGGTGGACGCCGTCGCCAACCCCGAGCTCCTCGCCGGCGCGGTCGTGCAGGCCCACGACGCGGGCAACGACCGCCTGGCCTACCAGGTCGACGTGGACGGCAACGGCCGCTTCGACATCGAGGGCGGCGACCAGCAGCCCCAGTTCGGCGCCTACGCCATCCTCGGCGGCCGCGCCTACGACGCCACCCTGCGGGTGACCGACGACGCCGACGCCGTCAGCGCCGACCGGCGCTTCCAGGCCCCCGCCAACAACGCCACGCTGCAGTACTCCTTCGACATGGGCGGCGACGGCAGCTTCGAGGTCGCCGGCGGCGCGCTCGGCCACTACGACTTCCGGGTGCCCGCGGGCACCAACGCCGTGACCGTCGCCGGCCGCGTGGTCGACTCCAACGGCAACGTGAGCAACTTCGGCGGCGAGTACGAGCTGGGCAACCGCAGCCCGGCCTTCGAGAGCGCCGAGGTCATCAGCGTCAACGGCTTCGACGTGGTCATCAGCGCCACCGCCGTCGATCCCGACGACGACCAGGTCACCTACCGCATCGACTGGGGCGACGGCGGCGCGCCCCAAGAGGTCCGCGGCGGCGTGGTGCGCCACAGCTACCCCGAGAACGTGTTCCGCGCCTACGCCATCCGCATCACGGCCGTGGACGGCCGGGGCGGCGCGGCGACGGCCGATCTGCAGGTCAACTTCCCCGAGCCCCCGGCCAACATCGCGCCCACCATCGAGGTGGCCCGCGTCATCAGCAAGAGCGGCTTCGAGGTGCTCCTGAGCGTGTCGGGCGCCGACGCCGACAACGATCCGCTGAGCTACACCATCGAGTGGGGCGACGGCACCCAGGACCGCCTGCAGGGCAACCTGGCCTTCCACACCTACCCGGCCGACGTGTTCCGCGCCTACACCATCCGGGTGCTGGTCGAGGACGGCCGCGGCGGCAGCGCCAGCGCCGACGTCGCGGTGGACTTCCCCGAGCCCGCGGCCAACCGCGCGCCGATCATCGACACCGCGCAGGTGCTCAGCCAGACCGACTTCGAGGTGATCATCAACGCCTCGGCCATCGATCCCGATGACGACGCCGTGCAGCTCACGGTCGACTGGGGCGACGGCAGCGAGCCCAGCCGCGTCGGCGCCGGCCTCGCGGCCCACCTGTACCCCGAGGGCGTCTACCGCCAGTACACCATCACGCTGGTGGCCGCCGACGGCCGCGGCGGCGAGGATCGCGCGACCCTGCTGGTGGAGATCGAGGCCCCGCCGCCCAACCAGCCGCCGGTCTTCGAGTTCGCCCGGGTGCTCAGCAAGGACGGCTTCGGCGTGGTCATCAGCGCCGCCGCCGTGGATCCCGAGGGCGCCAACATCACCTTCACCGTGGACTGGGGCGACGGCAGCCTGCCGTCGAGCATGCAGGGCGGGCTGGCCGAGCACGACTACCCGGTCAACGTCTACCAGGCCTACGTCATCACCATCACCGCGGCGGATCCCGAGGGCGGCCAGGCCGTGCGCGAGATCAACGTCAACTTCCCCGAGCCCGCCGCCAACCGGCCGCCGGTCTTCGAGGTCACCCGCATCATCAGCCAGGAGGGCTTCGACGTCGTGCTGAGCGTGTCGGCGGTGGATCCCGACGGCGACGTCATCAGCTACACGGTCAACTGGGGCGACGGCAGCGCGCCCACCCGCCTGCAGGGTGGGCTGGCCGAGCACAGCTTCCCGGCCGGCGCCTACCGCGCCTACGACATCGTCATCGTGGCCGACGATGGCCACGAGGGCACCGCCGAGGCCCGGGTGGTGGTGGACTTCCCCGAGCCCGCCGCCAACAACGCGCCCACCATCGAGACCGCCCGGGTGCTGAGCAAGGACGGCTTCGACGTGGTCATTGGCGCCACGGCCAACGACGCCGACGGCGACGCGCTCACCTACACCGTGCAGTGGGGCGACGGCAGCGCGGCCACGGTCATGCGCGGCGGCATCGCCGAGCACAGCTACCGCCGCAACATCTACCGCGCCTACACCGTCACCGTGACCGTCACCGACGGCCGCGGCGGCGAGGCCACCCGCGACGTGCCGGTGAACTTCCCGCCGCCCGCCGAGAACCAGGCCCCTGACTTCGAGTTCGTGGGCGTCATCGCCAAGCAGGGCTTCGAGGTCACCATCGCGGCGAGCGCGGTGGACCCCGACGGCGACGTGCTGAGCTACACCGTGCTGTGGGGCGACGGCACGCCGCCCGCCGCGCTGCGCGATCTCGAGGCCAGCCACCGCTACCCCGAGGGCCTCTTCGCCGACTACACCATCCGCGTGATGGTGGAGGACGGTCAGGGCGGCCAGGCCGTGCGCGACCTGCCCGTGGCCTTCCGCGAGCCCGGCGACAACGGCGATCCCGTCTTCACCGGCGCCGACATCCTGAGCGTGGACGGCTCGACGGTGCTCGTGGCCGCCGAGGCCATCGACCCCGACGGCGATCCCGTGCGCTACACCATCAACTGGGGCGACGGCACCCCGGACGCCGAGGCCGTGGGCGGCCTGGGCGAGCACACCTACGCCGACGGCCGCTACGGCGTGTTCACCATCCGGGTGACCGCCCACGACGGCAACGGCGGCTCGCAGACCACCGAGCTGATCGTCACCATCCGCGCGCCCGGCGACAACGCCGCGCCCATCATCGACGACGCCCGGGTGCTGCCGCAGGCCAACTTCGAGGCCATGGTCATCGTGGACGCCCGCGATCCCGACGGCGACGCGCTCAGCTACACCGTCAACTGGGGCGACGGCACCGCGCCCGTGCGCGGCGGCCAGGGCGCCGTGGGCCACAGCTACCCCGTCGACATCTACCGCACCTACACCATCACCATCACCGTCGACGACGGCCTGGGCGGCACCGCGGTGGTCGAGCGCGCGCTGACCTTCCCCGAGCCCGTCGAGAACCTGCCCCCGATCATCGAGGGCGTCGACGTGCGCACCGGCGTGCGCGGCGAGATCACCCTCAACGTGTCGGCCTCGGATCCCGAAGAGGCCGGGCTGATCTACGCGGTGCAGTGGGGCGACATGGCCGGCTGGCAGAACCTGGTGGACGGCCGGGGCACCCACACCTACGCCTGGGACCTGCGCGGCTACGACGTGCGGGTGCGGGTGACCGACCTGCACGGCAACGCCGTGTTCGACACCCTGCACGTCGACATCGTCGACGCGCCCACCGTGGTGCACGACGTGCGGGTGGACATCATCAACGCCCGCATGGTGCGCGCGGCCATCGTGGCCAGCGACGCCGACGGCAGCGCGCTGCTCCAGTACGCCTTCGACTTTGACGGCGACGGCGTGTTCGAGCTGGCCGAGCAGGCCGACGGCGCGGCGGTGCACACCTACGCCGCCGATGGCGAGTACCTGGTGGCCCTGCGCGTCACCGACCCCTGGTCGGGCGCCGTGACGGTGCGCCGGGTGCCGGTGCGCATCAGCATGGCCGGCGAGCCCGGCGACGGCAGCCCGATCATCGGCGACGTGGCCATCACCCGCGGGGTGGGCGGCTGCGTCGAGGCGGAGGTCGCAGCGGTCGACCCCGACGGCGGCGTGCTGGCCTACAGCATGAACTGGGGCGACGGCGGCGACGCCGAGGGCCTCGACGACGGCCAGGGCGCCCACTGCTACGCCGCCCCGGCGGGCGAGGACGGCTTCGTCGGCTGGGTCGAGGTCACCGATCCCGACGGCAACGCCACCCGCCAGCCGGTGGTGTTCGACGTCACCGACCAGCCCACCGTCATCGACGACGTCACCGTGCTGCTGGTGGGCGAGGGCCGCTTCCTGGTCACCGTGCAGGCCCGCGACGCCGACGGCGCCGAGCGCCTGCGCTACAGCTTCGACTTCAACGGCGACGGCAACAACGAGGTGCAGGACGCGGTGAGCGCCAGCGCCAACTACGGCTACATCGCCCCGGGCCGCTTCCTGGTGCGGGTGCAGGTCACCGACAGCTGGTCGGGCGTCACCGTGGAAGACACGGTGATCGTCGAGTACCAGCAGGCCGGCGGCCTCAACCGCGAGCCCATCATCGACGGCGTGCAGGTGTTCCCCGGGCCGGCCGGCCACACCCGCGTGGTGGTGGACGCCCGCGACCCCGACGGCGACGATCTCACCGTGGCCGTGCACTGGGGCGACGAGCTGAACGACGGCGCCCTGTCCCCCGCCGACGCCGGCGCCGCCGAGCACCGGTACGCGCTGCCGGGCGAGGGCGACCGCTACGCGGGCTACGTGATCGTCACCGATCCCAGCGGCGCCTCGGCCCGCATGGACTTCGTGGCGACGGTCGCCGACCGCCCCACGGTCATCGAGGCCATCGAGATCGACGACCGCGGCTACGGCGCCTTCGTCTTCGACGTGCGCGCCCACGATCCCGACGGCGCCGACCGCCTGGTCTACGCCTTCGACGCCGACGCCGACGGCGTGTGGGAGCAGGGCGACAGCCGCGACACCGCGGCGCTGTTCCAGTGGGACACCGCCGGCCGCCACGTGGTGCGGGTGCGGGTCACCGACACCTGGTCCGGCGCCACCGTCGAGGCCGAGGTCGAGGTGCAGGTGCTGCCCTGGCAGACCGACAACCAGCCCCCCGTCATCCACGCCGTGGAGGTCGAGATCGGCCTGCGCGGGCACGTGCTCGTCAGCGTGGTGGCGAGCGATCCCGACGGCGGCGCGCTGGACTACGTCATCCACTGGGGCGACGAGGACAGCGACGGCGCCATCGAGCCGATGGCGGGCCAGACCGCTGAGCACGACTACGCCTACGGCGACGGCACCTGGGACGGCTACGTGCTGGTCACCGACGGCAGCGGCACCTCGGTGCGCGGCCGGTTCACCGCCGTGCTGGTGGATCACCCCACCGAGATCCGCGAGATCGCCCTCAACCGGGTGCGCGACGGCGCGGTGATGATCAACGTGCTGGCCTCCGACGCCGACGGCCTCGACGGCCTGCGCTACAGCTTCGACTTCGACAACGACGGGGTCTGGGACGTCGAGCGCCAGATCAACCCCAACGCCCTGCACGAGTTCGCCGAGGCCGGCCCCCACACCGTGCGGGTGGGCGTCACCGACAGCTGGTCGGGCGCCCTGGTGGAGGGCGAGGGCAGCATCGAGCTGCCCGTGTGGATCCCCGACGCCCTGCCGCCCAGCATCGTGGCGCTGGACGTCAACGTCAGCGCGGGCGGCAAGGTGACCCTGACCGTCGAGGCCAGCGACCCCGAGGGCGGGTTCCTGGACGTGCAGGTCAACTGGGGCGACGAGGCCGATCCCGACGCCCTGGAGGCCCTGGTGGGCTTCGTGGGCCACCACACCTACGCCTACCCCGCCGAGCCCGTGGCCTACGTGGGCACGGTCATCGTGACCGATCCCACCGGCCTGTCGGCCAGCCTGGGCTTCGACGCCCAGATCGTCGACGCCCCCACCGTCTTCCGCGAGATCGCGGTGGCCGTGGTGCGCGACGGCCAGGTGCGCGTGAGCGTGCGGGCCACCGACCCCGACAGCCTGGATCTGACCTACGCCTTCGACTTCCAGAACGACGGGATCTTCGAGGCCGAGGGCCAGGCCGAGTCGAGCGCCATGTACACCTACGACGCCGCGGGCGAGTACACGCTCAACATCGGCGTGACCGATCCGTGGTCGGGGGTGTCGACCCTGCAGACCCACACCTTCGTGCTCGACCCCTGGGTCGATGACGTGCCCATCGCCGACGACCACCTGGAGGGTGAGGAGGGCCGCTGCCTGGTCTTCCGCATCGGCGACGAGCCGGGCGAGCTCGAGACCAAGGTCGACCCCACGGTGTGCGCCCGCGACATCAACCCGGACGCCGATCTGTGGACCTGGGACTTCGGCGACGGCACCACCGCGCACGGCAGCGAGGTGGGCCACCGCTACCTGGACGACGGCATCTACGACGTGGTGATCACCGGCGGCAGCGCCGATCGCCCGCGGCGCTCCCGCATCCAGGTGTTCATCGCCAACAGCGCGCCGGCGTACCTCACCCAGCCCCGCACCGAGGCCTACCTGGGCGAGCTGTACCAGTACGTGGTGCGCCTCGAGGACCAGGGCCCCACCGACGAGATCCGCCTGGCGCTCACCCGTGGGCCCGAGGGCATGGTGGTGGGCCGCGGCGCCCAGCCCGGCGAGTGGATCGTCGGCTGGGAGGTGCCTGTGGGCTTCGACCAGGTGAGCGTCGAGATCGAGCTGCGCGCCACCGACGGCCACACGCTCAACGGCGAGTGGGTGCCCGACGACGGCGAGTCGGTGCAGAACTTCGAGCTGCAGGTGCACGGCCTCACCGACGGGCCGCCCGCCAACAGCGACATGGGCGTGGACGGCGGCGATCCGGCCTTCGACGCCTACACGGGCAGCAGCTGCTCGTGCGACGTGGCCGACGGCGAGGGCCCCGGCTCCAGCCTGCTGTGGCTGCTCGGCCTGGCCGCGCTGGGCCTGCGCCGCCGCCGCGACTGAGCCCTCTGGGCGGGCACGGGCGCCCGTTCGCGGGCCCGCCCGCGCCGGCCCGGCAAGCCCCTCCCCCGCCGGCCTGACCGGGCCCGCCCCCTTCCCTGCGAACGCCTGCCGGCCCCCTCGCCCTGCCCGTCTTTGACGCAGGCGGGGGCGCAGCGGTATCCAGTCAGTTGGATTTGAAGTTTTACACGGCGCATCGGCCGCTGTTCGACCCGTTGTCGAACAGCCATGGGCGCCGCTTGGGGGGTCGTCGTGATGAATCGGACGGTGTCGCGCCTGTTGGGCGCGCTGGTGGTGTTGAGCGCCGGGGCGGCGCTGGCCGCCCCGCTGCGGGTCACCGCGGTGCAGAAGGTGCAGGGGCGCGACAACCCCTTCGAGGTCACCAACGGGCAAGAGACCCAGCTGCGAGCCATCGCCGAGGACGGCACCTGCGGCAACGCCTACCGCTACCGCTGGGACAAGAACGGCGACGGCGACTACGGCGATCCCGGCGAAGACTGGGTCAACGTCAACGGCAACGGCTACTTCGCCGTGCTGCACTCGACGGTCAACTACCCCGACGTCGAGGGGAACACCCTGCGCTTCCCCAAGGTGCAGGTGGCCTGCGGCGACGAGCAGGTCACCGCCACCATGCCGGTGATGCAGCGCGTCGAGCGCATCTGCTCAGGCTACCCCGTCGAGGAGCGCTGCAACGCCGACGAGAACCTGCGCCTGACCCGCAAGCTCTACGCCGACTGGGCCGTGGATCGCGGCCTCTGGTACATGTTCCGCAACTTCTCGCACCGCGGCGATGACGGGCACGGGCACAACGTGCACACCTGTCACTACAGCAACATGCTGTCCACCGGCCACGCGATGAACGCCTTCCTGCGGCGCGGCCACGGCCACGGCCCGGGCCGCGACCAGGACGTCTACTACCGCCACCTCGCGCAGTGCGGCCTCAACGGCATGTTGAGCAGCTACACCATGAGCGCCGGCGTGCGCTTCGACGACACCAACGCCCTGGGGATCGACGGCCAGATGGTCGTGCCCACCAACGGCGTCATCGGCGGCAACCAGTGGTACACCCGCAGCTACGGCGCGAGCGCCTGGGTTGAGCCCACCGCCCAGTTCGGCGACGGCGCCTACGTCGCCCCCGCCGGCCCTGCGGGCATCCACAACCGCTCCCTGGCCAGCATCGGCCAGGATCTCGCCGATGGCCTGCTGCACTGCGCCGGCACCAACGGCGGCTGGTACTACCAGTGCGGGGGCAACGGCGGCGACGCCTCGACCAACGGCTGGGCCCCAGAGTCCCTGCGCCTGCTGCAGCGCAAGTACGGCGTCGACACCTACGACTGGGCCAAGGACGCCCAGCGCAACTGGCTGAACAGTTACTGCCGCAACGGCTCGTGCAGCTACCACGGCGGCGGCTGGAAGCTCAGCGGCAACGCCCTGGTGTCTTACGGCTGGGTCGATGACCAGCAGTTCGACGGCGGCCCGGCGGCCGCCAACCACGTCAGCCACCTGAACTCGGTGCAGACCCTCATCAGCGACGGCGCCTGGGGCCGCTACGACAACCAGTACCGCGGGCTGTACTACATCTACGCGGCCACCAAGGGCCTGCGCTCCTTCGTGCCCGAGATCAAGTACCTGCCCAACGGCAACGACTGGTCGTCGATGCTCAGCCGCAACATGATCCGCCGGCAGAACGCCGACGGCTCGTGGACCTGGGTGGGCGGCTGGGGCTGGGGCGGGAGCATCGACACCGCGACCCGCACCGGCATGGTCGTGCAGATCATCCAGAGCTGGCTGGAGGCCGTGGCCTACGCCCGCGCCATCCCCG
>JAUHVS010000888.1 GCA_030424955.1 bacterium
ACGGTCCCCGTCGAGCACGCCCTCGAGGGCGAGTACCTGCTGAGCGCGTGTCGGCTGTGCGGGCTGGGCCTGGACGTCACCCGCGCCAGCCGCGCCATCCGGCAGCAGTTCCAGCCGGCAGACGACATCCACGCGTCGGGCAGCATGGAGGCGATTCACGCCTCGACGGGCTCGATGCGCGCGGTCACGGCCAGCGGCTCGATGCCCGCGGTGCGCCCGACGGCCGGGCCCTCCAGCTCGGTGGAGCGGGCGGGCAGCGGCCTGCGCCAGCGCCCCCCCGTGGTGTCGGCGCCGGTGAAGCAGATGCGGCGCGTGTACCTGGTGGAGGACAGCGAGTTCCTGCGGCAGGTCACCCGGGACCTGCTCGATGAGCGGCAGCTGGCGAAGTCGATCATCGATGCGCCGGACGGCCAGGCGTTCATCGAGGCCTACGCCCGGGAGGTCGTCGCGGGCGACAAGCCCGATCTGGTGGTCCTCGACGTGCGCATGCCTGGCATCGACGGGCGGCAGGCGGCCTACGCCATCCGAGCCATCGAGGCGGCGCTGGGGGCCAAGCCGACGCCGATCCTGTTCTTCTCGGCGATGCTCTGTGATGAGCCCTTCAAGGCGCAGCTCGTGGACCTGGGCAACGCCCGCTACATCCGCAAGGCTGAGGGCGGCGATCCGACCCAGCTGGGCAACCGCATCGTGTCGGTGCTCGAGCGCCTGGTGGGAGCGCGGCAGGCCTGATCCCCCGTGGACGTGGGCGCCCGTGTCCGCCGCCGCCGTGCTCACCCTCACGGTCCCGAGGGGTGGAAGATTCCAGTGATACCGTGTTTCAGCTTTACACCATGAGCGGTGCCCCCTACTGTCGAGGGCATGCAACGTCGTCTCCCCACGCTTGGTACCCGTCACCCGTTGCGCCGCATGGGCGTGATCGGTGTGGGGCTCTGCGCGCTTGGGGGCGTCGCGTGGGCGGGCTCACCCGAGACGGTGGCCCTGCCGGTCGAGTGGTTCGCTTTGGTCGCGGTCGGGCTGTTGCCCGGCTGGCTGTTCGCCGAGCGGGCCCTGGGTTGACGACGCGGTCACCGCGCACATCTCGCTGGGGGGTGAGGTGGCGGTGACCTCCGGTGCAGACACAGCCGCGTTGGGGCGCGGCGTCGGCGCCGGGGAGGGGGGGGAGCGGCAGGCAGGGCGAGCGCCCTCGCAGCCCGGCGCGGTCGAGGGGGCCCGCTGGCATGCGACGTACGCCACCACGGTGGCCTACCTGGGGTGCCTCGCCTGCCTGCCGGTTCCATTTTGGCTCGCCGATATCTGGCTGGGCGGCGTGCTTGGGGGCGGCGCCGCTGGCCTGCTCTCGATCCCACTCAGCATGGTGTTGGCCGGGCTCGCGAGCCGCAAGCCGGCGTGGGATGCGCCCGTGCCCAACCGGCCCGGCGCAGACGCAGCCGTGCTGGGGCTCGCCGTCGCGCAGGGCGTCGCCCTGAGCCTCGCGGGCTGGCACCACCGCGACTGGCTGATGCTCAGCGGCTGGCTCATCCCGCCCTTCGTGCTGGTGTGGGTGTGGGGCTACCTGGGCTGGGGCCGCGCAAAGGCCGTGCTCTTCCCGGTGCTCTTCGGCTGGTACGCGCTC
>JAUHVS010000174.1 GCA_030424955.1 bacterium
GAACCTGATCCGTCAGGCGACCTTCCTGGTCAGCGTCGACGCGCGGGACGGCGACGGCAGCGATCAGCTGCTGTACCGCTTCGACTTCGACAACGACGGCGTGTGGGACACCGACGACCAGCTGTCGTCGAGCGCGACGCACCAGTACGGCGCCCCCGGCAACTACACGGTCAACGTGATGGTCACCGACACCTGGAGCGGCGTGAGCGTCGAGCAGCTCGTCGAGCTGACCCTGGAGCCGTGGATCCTCGACAACAACGCGCCTGTGATCCACGCCGTGGACGTGCGGGTGAGCCCCCGCGGCCGGGTGAACGTGGTCATCGACGCCAGCGACCCGGACGGCGACCGCATCACCGCGGCCATCCACTGGGGCGACGAGCCCGACGACCAGGCCCTGATGGCCCTCGCCGGCTTCGCGGCGGAGCACCGCTTCGCCTTCCCCGCGGCGGCCATGCCCTACGACGGCTGGGTGCAGGTCACCGACGCCAACGGCGCGAGCGCCCAGGCGCCCTTCCAGGCCAACATCGTCGACGCGCCCACCGACATCCGCGAGATCACCATCGATCGCGTGGCCGGCGGCACCGTGCTCGTCAACGTGCTGGCCGACGACCAGGACGGCCTCGACCAGCTGGTGTACAGCTTCGACTTCGACGGCGACGGCGTGTGGGATCGCGCGGACCAGCTCAACGCGGGCACCGTGACCACCTACGACCGGCCCGGCGACTACCAGGTGCGCGTGGCGGTCACCGACACCTGGAGCGGCGTCACCACGCAGGGCGCGACCAACCTGCGCCTGCTGCCCTGGGAGGCTGAGAACCAGCCCCCGGTCATCCACGGCATCGAGGTCACCGTCGGTGCCCGCGGCGCTGTGGAGCTGGTGGTCACGGCCATCGACCCCGAGAACGGCTTCTTGGACTACGTCGTGCACTGGGGCGACGAGGCGGACGCCAACGGCGCGGTGCCGCTGCCCCGCGGCGTGGGCCAGCACACCTACCCCTACCCCGAGGCCGGCCAGCCCTACAGCGGCTACGTGCTCGTGACCGACACCGAGGGCGCCACCGTGCGCGGCGAGTTCCAGGCGATCATCGCCGACAACCCGACCCGCCTGCGGGAGGTCACCATGGACCTCGTGGCCGGCGGCACCGTGCTCGTCAACGCCGAGGCCGACGACGCCGACGGCGCGGACATCCTGGTCTACAGCTTCGACTTCGATCAGGACGGCGTCTTCGAGATCGAGAACCAGGCCAACAGCTCGGCCCTGCACGACTACGACGGCGCCGGCCAGCACACGGTCACCGTGCGCGTGACCGACACCTGGAGCGGCCAGAGCGTGGAGGGCCAGGCCAGCGTCGAGCTCGACGACTGGATCCCGCAGAACCAGGCCCCGGTGATCCACGACATCCAGGTGGCCGTGGGCCCCCGGGGGCACGCTGAGCTGACCATCGAGGCGAGCGATCCCGACGGCGACTTCATCGACGTGGTCGTGCACTGGGGTGACGAGGCCGACCTGGAGCTGACCGCAGCCCTGGTGGGCATGGCCGGCAGCCACGACTACCCGTGGCCGGGCGATCAGGGCGCGTACATGGGCTTCATCGAGGTCACCGATGGCGGTGGCCTGACGACCCGTGGCGAGTTCCAGGCGCTCGTGGTGGACGCGCCCACGGTGGTGCGTGAGCTGCGCATCAGCGATCGCGGCAACGGCCGCGTGGAGCTGACCGTGGTGGCCCGCGACGACGACACCGAGGCGCTGGCCTACGGCTTCGACTTCGAGAACGACGGCACGTTCGAGCTCGAGGGCGCCGCGACCGGCACCGCCGAGCACAGCTACCCGGCGGCCGGCACCTACACCGTGAAGGTGACGATCACCGACGACTGGAGCGGCGTGGTCACCGAGGAGATCCGCGAGTACGAGCTCGCGCCGTGGGTCGAGGAGGTGCCGCTGGGCGGCGATCACCTCGAGGGCGACGAGGGCCGCTGCATGGTGTTCCGCGTGGGCGACGACCTGAGCCAGTTCAGCACCAAGGTCGACCCGGCCGTGTGCGACCGGGCCGAGAACCCCGATCCGGGCCTGTGGCAGTGGGCCTTCGGCGACGGTGAGGTGGATCGCGGCAGCGAGGTCGGCCACCGCTACGGGGACGACGGGATCTACCAGGTGGTGGTCGAGGGCGGGAACCCCGAGCGCCGCCAGCGCAGCGAGATCCAGGTGCAGGTCAACAACCTGGCGCCGAGCTTCGTCACCGAGCCCCGCACCCGCGCGGTGCGCGGCGAGCTGTACCGCTACGCGGTGCGCCTCGAGGACGGCGGCCGCACCGACGAGATCCGCCTGGAGCTCGTGCGTGGTCCCCAGGGCCTGACCCTGGGCCGTGGCGAGACGGATCGCGACTGGATCGTGGCCTGGGAGGTCCCCCTGGACTTCGCGGACGCCACGGTGGACGTGGAGCTGCGCGCCTACGACGGCCACATGGAGGCCGGCGAGTGGAGCGACGACGGCGGCGAGGCCTGGCAGAACTTCGAGGTTGTGCTGGGCGAGCTGACCGACGGGAGCGGCGACCCCGCCAACCAGAGCGACATGGGTGTCGATGGTGGGGATCCGAGCTTCGAGGCCTACACCGGGTCGAGCTGCTCCTGTGACGTGAGCGACGAGACCCCCGGGTCGGGGCTGTTCCTGTTGCTCTTGGGCGCCGGCCTGCTGGGCCTGCGTCGCCGCCGCGACTGACCGGCTGACGGGGTCGCCCAGCGCTGCCCCGTCTTGTCCCTCCCCCTCCCCTGGCGCCCGCCCCCGCGCCTGAGGCGCCCCCTCCACCAGACGGACAGCCCGAGCCCGCTCAGCGCGGTGCCCCGGGCCCACCTGCGTCGGCCGTCAGCGCGGCATCCGCCCTGCGGTCGGCCGGTCGACACGGCGACCGCCCCCGCCGGGCTCACCTCAGGTCCCCGCGCTGCCCCCGCACCGTCGAGCGGTCGTGGGGCCGGATGGTGCGGTGGCCAGTTGATCTGCGCGACCCGATCGCGGCACCGTGAGGGTGTCTCAGACCGGCACCCGAAAGGCCCCGCACATGACCCGGCTCAACGACTCGACTGGTCGACGCCGCTGACGTGCCCCGACGGTGCGCTGCACCGTCATGAGCGCCGATTCGACGTTGGCCCCCGCTGCCCTGACACCGCCCCCCGGGGGCGCAGGGCACCGTGATGACCGCGGCCTGACCGCCGCGGTCGCCATGCGTCTGCGCCGGGTGGTGCAGCCGCGCCGATGTCGAATGAGACCCCGCAATGACCTTGGAATCCTTGGGCTTTGGCCCTCACTGGGCGGCCGCCATGGCCGCCCTGATGCGCCCGGACTGGGCGCCCGCTCGCGTCGTGGCTGAGCACCGCGATCAACCTGAACTCCACACAGCGGCTGGCCGCGTCCGCGCCCTGGTGCGCCCCCACCTCTACCAGGCCGGCGCGCTGCCGGTGATCGGCGACTGGGTGGCGGCGAGCCAGCTCGCGCCGGACACCTGGATGATCGAGGCCTTGCTGCCCCCGCGGACCGACTTCGCGCGGGTCGGCGCCGGCCGACAGGCGGCCCGGCAGCGCGTGGCGGCCAACGTCGACCGCGTCATGGTGGTCACCGCGCTGGACGGGGATCTGAACCCGCGGCGGCTCGACCGCTACCTGGCGGCCGTGCACCACGCGGGCGCCGAGGCCGTGGTGGTGCTGAACAAGGCGGATCAGTGCACCGATGTGGCGGCCGCCCGGGCGCGCATCGCGCCGCTGGACTGCTACGTGGTGAGCGCCGAGACGGGCGAGGGGCTCGACGCGCTGCGCGGGCTGCTGCGCCCCGGCGAGACCATGGCGCTCGTGGGATCGTCGGGGGTGGGCAAGTCGACGCTGATCAACGCCCTGATCGGCGACGCGGCCCAGCGCACGGACGGCGTGCGCGCGGGTGATCACAAGGGCCGCCACACCACCACCCACCGCGCGCTGTTCGCGCTGCCGGGCGGGGGCCTGCTGATCGACACCCCTGGGATGCGGGCCTTCGCCCCGCACGCTGACGCCGACGCGGTGGACGCGGTGTTCCCAGAGATCGGCGAGTGGGCCGGCCACTGTCGGTTCGCCGACTGCACCCACGGGGCCGAGCCGGCCTGCGCGGTGCAGGCGGCCATCGCCCGGGGCGATCTGTCGGCGGAGCGGCTGGCGGCGTGGCACACGCTCCGGCGGGCCCAGGCCCACGACGCCCTGCGGGCCGACGTGCACGCCCAGCGCGCAGCCCAGCGGAGCCTGTCACGGATGTACCGCGAGGTGCAGCGGCATGGGCGGCGCCGGCGCGGGGACGACTGAGCGCCAGCGCCCCCGGCCCACAGCGCGGGGCTGCCCGAGGGCAGAGACAGTGTGTTGCCAGCGGGCGCCTCGACCCTCGCGGCCTCGGCCGGCATCCTCGTGGCATGCATGCACTGCCCCCCACCCGACGTGACGCCCTGGCCCTCACCGCGGCCGGTGTGCTGACGGCCTGTCACCCCTCGACGGCCCCTTCGCCGCCCGCGGCCGCCAACGCCGCGAGCGGCGCCCCCCCGCCGCCGAGCAACACCGCGACGCCGCCCACCGCGCCGGCCGCCGATCCCCCCGCCCGCGCTGCCCCGACCGGGCCCATGCCCGTAGGGTTCGTGGGCCACGGCGCCCCCACGCTGGCCCTGGACCCGATCAAGGGCGCCGAGCTGACGGCGTGGGGGGCGCGCTGGCCGACCCTGCGGGGCGTGCTGGTGGTGTCGGCCCACTGGGAGGCCGCGCCCACCCGCCTCGGGGCCACCGAGACGCTGCCCCTGATCTACGACTTCCGGGGCTTCCCGAAGGCGCTGTACGCCGTCACCTACCCGGCCCCCGGGGCGCCCTGGTTGGCGGACCGTGTAGAGACCCTGCTCGGCCCCCAGTCGGTCACGCGGGCGCCGGGGCGCGGGCTCGACCACGGGGCCTGGGTGCCCCTGAAGTGGCTGCTGCCCCGGGCCAACGTGCCGGTGCTGTCGGTGTCGCTGCCCAGCGACGATCCACAGGCCCTGTTCTCCATGGGGCGCCGGCTGGCGCCGCTGCGGGACGAGGGGGTGCTGATCCTGGGGAGCGGGAACGTGACCCACAACCTGCGCCAGGTGTCGTTCCGCGGCGATCCGCCGCCGCCCGCCTGGGCGAGCGAGTTCGACGCGTGGCTCACAGAGGTGGTGGCGGCGGGCGACCTGGACGCGCTGATGACTTGGCGGCAGCGCGCGCCGGCGCCGCAGATCAACCACCCGTCGGTGGAGCACTTCTCGCCGCTCTTGGTGGCGGCGGGTGCGGCCTGGGGCGGGGGCGGCCGGCCGACGGTGGCCTGGCCCGTCACCGGGTGGGAGTACGGCAGCCTCAGCCGCCGCTGCCTCCAGCTTGGCTGACGCAGGGCCGGGCAGCGCCAGGTGGCGCGCGCCCAGCCCCCACCCTCAGCGGGTCACCAGGGGACGAGGCTCGATCGCACCGGCTGGTCGTCCCCCACCCGGCCCCAGGTGAGGATGTCCACCACCGCGCCGTCGGCGTTGTAGAGCGTGAGGGTGTCGCCGTTGTCGTTCAGCCCCAGCCCGCCCTGGGTGGCCGGATCGCTCCCAAAGACCACCAGGCCCTCGCCGATCTGGATCGCCTGGCCTTCGCCGAAGGTGTAGCGCACCCCGATGTTGTCCTCGAGTCGCCAGCCGCTCAGATCGCCCACCGCCGTGCCGGTGTTCGACACGATGACGTACTCGTCGCGGCGGGCGTTGATCTCGCCGTCCCCATCGAAGTCCTGGGCTGGGCGGGGCACCGCCTCGTAGAGCGCGATCAGCGGGAACGCCGGCGGCGGCGGGGCCGGCTCGTTGACAGTGACCGCCGACAGGTGGATGCCGTGGCCCACGTACTCGAGGCCGATCAGGCCCCCGCAGCGGTCATCGTCGGGGCAGCCCAGCGCCACCAGGTGCAGCGCGCTCGGCGGCACGAAGTAGCCCACGCCGTCGTCAGCCCGGGGCCCCGCCAGCTGGCGGGCGTCGGCCATCACCGGGGCGAGGGCCTGGCGGAAGGCGTCGTAGCTCTCGTGGGAGGTGCCGACCACGGCCAGCACCCGATCGAAGACCGCCTCGACCACGGCGCGCTTCTGCGACAGGCCCGCCAGCTGAGCCTGGGCGTCCTGCAGGGCCACCTGCTCGGCCGCCAGCGCCTGCTCGGTGCTGACACGGCGGGCCTCGCTCAGCTCGGGGTCGACCAGGTCCTCCTGCAGGCTCGCGATGCGATCCTGCGCGGCCTGCACCATGCTCTGCACCAGGCTGTCGTCCATGCCCATGGCCTCGAACAGCCCGGGCTTCATGGCCTGCAGCACCGCCGCCTGCACCGGCGCCAGGGCCTCACCGCCGAGCCGCGGATCGCTGCGGGGGATGTGCGTGCGCAGGAAGCCCTCGACGATCTCGGCCATGGTCTGCGGCCGGAAGGCCAGCCGGTCGGTCTCGCCGGTGAGATCGGACAGGGGCACCAGCCACTCGGGCGCCACCGCGGCGTCGACGTACCGCGCCAAGGTGTTGCCGTTGAGCTGGGTGAAGGGGGTGTCGATGCCGGTGTTGTGCGCGTCGACCAGCCGCACGAAGCGGTCGTAGGCGGCCTGCGTCACCAGGCCGCTGTCCACCAGCCCCGCCTGGTTGAGGGGCACCAGCAGGCCCGCGCTCGTGGCGACGTGGCCCAGCTCGGCGCAGTAGATCAGGTTCGCCTGCGACTTGAAGTAGGCCTGGGCCTCGGCCTGCCGGGCGCCCTCGCCTGCGATGGCGTAGACCATCTCGCGCACGTGATCCCGCACCCGCTCGGGGCTGTAGGCCGCCAGCGGATCGCCCCCGTTGTAGTCCCCGGGGAAGGTCGAGACCGCGTTGAAGCCCAGCATCATGGTGCGGATGTTGTCTTCGTAGGACACCACGTCTGCCGCCGCCTCGTCCGGGAAGGCCGGGCGCACGAACACCATCGAGTAGCGCTCGTCGCCGAAGCGGCCGCCCTGGTAGGTCTGCGGGTTGTTGAGGGTGATGACGCCGTCGACCAGCTCACCGCTGCCCCCCAGCGGGCGGCGCACGCCCACCACCAGCTCGATGTGGGTGTCCTGCAGCTTCAGGTCTTCCTTGAGCGCGTCGGCCCCGGCCCCCGAGGCGAGCGCGCCAAAGTCCAGGCTGCGCCGGCTGGGCCGGTGGTGCTTGATGGCGTAGCCGATGGCCCCCGGGGGGAAGGCCCGCGCCAGCTCGCGGTCGCCCTGCACGATGGCGTGCCCGGCCGCGTCCACCACGTCCTCGCCGTCCCCGTCGTGGTACGGCAGCACGGTGATCTCGTCGCCGAACAGGTGGGTGGGCGCGAGCACGGTGTGGCCCGTGGGCAGCGTGATCTCGACCGTGTAGAAGTCGCTGAGCTTCTCGGCGGCCCGCGCGCCCGGCCAGATGGCGTTCAGCTTCGCCAGGTCGACGGCGTAGAGCGAGTCATCGACGGGCGCATACAGGCCGTCACACTTGCCGACACAGATCGCGTCTTCGGGGGTGGGGGTCGGCGCGGGCGCGGTGACCGGCGCGGCGTCCTCGCCACAGGCGCTCATCCACAGGCTGGCGGCCGCCAGGGCCAAAACTCTGATCTTCATGGGGCTCCCCTCTCGGCTGGTGGCCCAGGCCGGGCGGGCGGCGCAGCGCGGGGCGCGCCGCCCTGCGAGGCACAGGCTGGCCGACCCCCTTTAGCGCGTCGCCAGCGGCCTGTCACCTGCTGCGCGCGCCGCCCCCCTCGGCCCGTGGGCCGGCAGGCGGGCCGCCAGCGTCGCCGGGCGCGGCCGGCCTGGCGGGGGGAGGCCGAGCGCGGGCGCGCAGCCCTCAGCTGCCCGGCGCGGCCTCACCCATGGAGTGCTGGAGCACCTCAAACACCACCCGCTCGTCGAGGAAGTGCAGGGTGTAGAGCCCGGTCGTGGGCGGGTTCACGAAGCGGATCGCCAGGGTCGAGCGGTGCTGCCGGGCGCCGGGCTGGTTACCGGTGCCCTGCCAGTCGCCGCCGCGCTCACAGACGGTCTCCACCTCGGCCCCGGCGCTGTCGACGATGCGCGCCACGTCGTCCGTGAGCCCGAAGGTGTAGCCGCGCACCCGGACGGTGTGGCCGTGGAGGACCCCGCCCGCGGCGGGGTGTGTATCGGTGATGTGCGGGGGCATCATGGCAGCACCTCGTCGCGTGGGATCGACCTGCCAGTATAACACGTCGCGGCGGTGACCGTGGCCGCTTTGACCGTGTGCCCTCCGGCCGCCCGCTGCGCTACCCTGCCTGCATGCACGCCATCGCCCGCGCCTACGACCGCTACCTGCTGCCCCCGCTGGTCCACGCCGCCTGCAACGTGGGCCCCATCCACCGCCAACGGCAGAAGGTGGTCCCCCACGCCACGGGCCGGGTGCTCGAGATCGGCGTGGGCTCGGGGCTGAACCTGCCCCACTACACCCCCGGGGCCGTCGATCACCTGTGGGCCCTCGACCCGTCCGCGGGCATGACCCGCCGGGCGGAGCGCGCCGCGGCGGGGCTGCCCTTCCCCGTAGAGGTGCTGGGGCTGTCGGCCGAGACGATCCCCCTGCCCGACGACGCCGTGGACACCGTGGTGATGACCTACACCCTGTGCACCATCCCCACGCCCGCCGCGGCCCTGGCCGAGATCCGCCGGGTGCTGCGGCCGGGGGGTCGCCTGTGTGTGAGTGAGCACGCCCTCGATCCCACGCCCGCGCGGGCGCGGTGGCAGCACCGGCTGAACCCGGTCTGGCGGCCGCTGGCGGGGGGCTGCCACCTCAACCGCGACATCGCCGCGCTGCTGGCTGAGGGGGGCTTCGACACCACCGGGCTGCAGCGGGCCGATCTGCCCGGGCTGGCGGTGCTCCGTCACCATGTGTGGGGGGTGTTGGCCGCCCGGTAGCCTCAGCGGCCAGGGCGGCGAGGCGGGGGCGCGGGCTACCGCAGAGGGAAGGCCTTCAAGGCGGGCAGCGTGCCCAAGGCGTCGTAGGCCACGCGGCCCAGCCCGGCCTTGAGGGGCGCCGGCAGGGTCCCCTTCCCGGCGCCCAGGGTCATCGCGCCGTAGCCCAGCTCGACGGTCACGCTGTACTCGCTGCTGCGCAGGGTCCCCTCGTGGGGCTCGCCCTCGATCATCACCTCGGTGGCGTCTTCGTGGGCGTGGTCCAGCCGGTAGCACACCGGCCGGCCGCCGCCGCCGTGGCACAGGTAGGTGCTGTCGCGGCGCTGGATGTCGACGGTGTTGATCCCGTAGTCGCCGTCGCTCTCGACGTTGCTGACCTGCACCACCAGCAGCTCACCCTCGCCCGTGCTCAGCCGGTCCATGAACTCGAAGCGCTTGAGGGTGCCCGAGTTGTGGATGTAGCCGACGCCCGGCGACCAGCCGGCCACCGCCTGCTCGATGAACTGGCGGCCGTCATGCACCTCGCCCGGTATGGCAAGGAACAAGTCCCCGGCGCCAACCCGGCGAC
>JAUHVS010000889.1 GCA_030424955.1 bacterium
CTGCATCGAACCACTCCTCTGTGCGCCTATGCGCTGATCGAATGCCCCCGCCGCGCGGGTGGCTCGATCAGGGCATTGGGGCGCCACCGGTCGATCCGTCAGGAAAACCCTGCGTCCCCGCTACGGGTGGACCCAGCAGCGCCTCCACGCCAGCGCGATGCACGCTGTGCGGCCACCGCCGCAGGAACACGCTGGCGGCCGCCCGCGCCGCCCCGACCTGCCCCGCCCGGTGGCGTGCGTGGACCCACAACGCGTCGCGCTCCTCGCCCAGCCGCCCGTGTGGGAACTGGCGGCGGTGGGCCTCGATCGCCGCCAACGCGGCCGTGGTCTCGCCGCGTTGCACGGCGCTCGCCGCCCGCGCGATGAGGGCGCGCTCAGCCGCCAGCGCATCATCGACGGTGGGCTTGGGCGCCGCAGACCGCGGCCGGGGCCTGCGTCTGGCTCGCTCAACCACGACCGGCCGGGCCGTCGAGGCGGGCGATGCGGGCGGGCGAGCCGCCTCGGTGGCCGGTGCGAGCGGTGGCGGGGCCGTGGGCGTCTCGGCCGTGGCTGGCGCCTCGGGGCTTGGACGTGCCGCCCGATCGACGGAGGCCGCGGTCGACAGCACGCGAGCAGGTGGAGGCGCTGCGGGTGGCCCGGATCGGATCAGCCAGAGGGTGACGCCGGCCCCCAGCGCCAGGACCCCGAGCGCCGCCCACAACGAGGCGGTGCTGCCGGCCGCCGGCGCGCCGGGCCCCGGGGGCGCCTCGGGCGCCGGCGGTGGGGGCTGCGCGACCGTGGTGAGCACTCGCTCGTACAGCCGGGCGTGGACCTCGGGTGGCAGCTCAGGCTCGCCCTCGCGGGCGGCGTCGAGCAGCGCGGCGAGCGCTGGGTCGAGGGGTGGCTTGTTCATGTGCCCTCCACCAGACGCAGCCGTCGGATCGCCACGGCGAAGCGCTGCCGTGCGATCCGGAGCCTGGAATAGACCGTGTTGAGGGGCAGGCCGAGGGCCTCGGCGATCTCAGGCCCGGTCGACTGATCCAGATCGGCCATGACGAACACCACCCGACGATCCAGATCGAGCGTCGCGAGGGCGCGCTGTACGAGCGCGTGGGCCTGCGCGGCGGCCACATGGGCTTCGGGGCCAGACGCCGGATCGGCCTGTCGGCCCAGCGCCTCGTCGCCGGTCAGTTGCTCTCGATGGTGCCGCGCGCGGCGCCGCTCGTCCGAAGCCACCCGCCACGCGATGCCCGTCAACCAAGGCCGCACAGGGCGCTGAGGATCGAAGTCAGCCAGGCGGCGGTGGACCACGACGAACACCTCGTGGGCTGCGTCTTCCAGATCGCGTTCGACCACGCCGAAGCGTCGGAGTGTGCGCCAGACGTGGGCGAGGTGTGCGTCGTAGACCGCTCGGAAGTCGGGGCTCGGAGGGCTGACTGGGCGGGCGGCGGCGACCATCAGGCGAGTATTGGGTGGTGGGCCGCGCTTCCGTCACGAAAAGTACGCCACGGTCTGTCAAGCGACAGCGAAAACTGACCCCTTAGCGTCACTGAAAACTGGCCCGGGTCTTCTTGGTCTCCAGTTCCTGGATCTTGGCCGCGTCGAGCAATCCCGACTGCCGCTTCT
>JAUHVS010000175.1 GCA_030424955.1 bacterium
GCGTGGGCGGCGAGGGCGGGGTCGGGGGCGGCGACGCCGACGCCGGCGCGCCCGATGACGGCCCGCCGGCCGACATGGCAGTGAGCACCGACATCAACAGCTGCGCGGCCGCCTGCGATCGCTACGCCGGCTGCGAGCGGCTGGTGGAGCTCTTCGGCGACGAGGACAACTGCCTGGCCACCTGCGAGCGGGCCACCCGCACGGGGGACCGCCCGGACCAGTGGTGGGACTGCCTCGAGGTGGAGGCCTGCGGGCTGATCCAGCTCTGCCGCGTGCCCCAGCCCCCCGCGCTGACCTGTGACGAGGTGTGCACCAGCGCCGAGGGCTGCGGGCTCGAGGTGCCCGACTGCCTGGCGGCCTGTGCCGACGCCGGCGCGCCCTTCCAGGCCTGCGGCGAGGCCGTGTTCGGGGCCTGCGACACCAACGTCTTCCTGGAGTGCCTGGGGCGCGACGTGTACCCCGCCTGCGCCACCACCTGCGGGCAGGCGATCGCGTGCAACATCCTGCCCGCGGACGGCTGCCTGCTGTCGTGCGTGTCGGCGCTGGCCGACGCGGATCCGCTGTTCCGGCTGCGGACCAACCAGCGCAACGGCTGCGTCAGCCGGGCGGGGGACGACTGCTTCGCCATCAACGACTGCATCAACCCGCCCGATCCGGGCGAGGTGCCGGTGGTCAACCCGCAGCTCTTCTGCCAGCGGTGGACCGCCTGCGGGTTCGATGACTTCTTCCCGTGCGACGAGCTGGTGCGGGAGTTCGAGCAGGACCCCGACTTCCTGGGCTGCGCCTACGCCGGCATCCGTGACGTCTGCCCCCGCGACCCCTTCCTGTCCATCGAGCAGTGCTTCGAGGGCGGCGGGGGCCCCAACCCCCTGGCGGGGCTGTGCAACCAGCTGTGCGAGGCGCGCGACGTCTGCGGGCTGCTCCCGCCCGGTGATCCCCTGGGGCGCGCCGGCTGCGTGAACGCCTGCCTGGGCGGCAACAACGCCGATCCCGACGAGGCCGAGCGCCTGGCGACCGCCCTGGACTGTGCGGGCGAGGTGCGCTGCGACGATCTCAGCGCCTGCCTCGACGCCACCGGCCCCGCGGCCGACTGCGCCGCCACCTGCGCCCGCCTCGACGACTGTGGCGCGGGCAGCCCGACCTGCCTGGCCGACTGCGACGCGGCGTGGCCCCGCGACCGCCACGCCAGCTGGCGGGCCTGTGTGTCCGGCGCCGAGGCCTGTGCGGACGCGGTGGCCTGCGAGCAGCCGCCGGGCCCGCCCTGCGCGGCCTACTGCGAGGCGGCCGTCGCCTGCGGCGTGGAGTCGCCCGTGGGCTGCGAGGGGCGCTGCGACGACCTGCACTTCGCCGATCCCACCCCCCAGCTGCTCTACGACGCGTGCGTCATCGCGGCGCCCGTCTGCGAGGACCGCGACCCCGCGCAGCCCTCGGTGGCGGGCTGCCGTGGGCGCCCCGAGGCCGGCCTGGCCTGCCTGGGCTTCTGCCGGGCCCAGGGCGAGTGCGCGGGCGGCGACCGTGACCTGGGCGAGTGCCTGGCCACCTGCGGGCAGGGCTTCGTGGGCGACGACGGCCTGCGCTTCCGCGCCGGGCGCGACTGCCTGCGCGGGCTCGCCGCAGACGCCACCTGCGACCGCCTCGACGCCTGCGTGCCCGACGCGCTGGACGTGGACTGCGCCGCCTTCTGCGCCCGCGCCGACGGCTGCGGGGTGACGCTCACCAACTGCGAGCAGGCCTGCGCCGAGGATCCGCTGTCCCGGCTGCAGGTGCTGCTGAAGGCCGAGTGCCTCGCCGAGGCGGGGGACGCCTGCGGCGACGTCCGCACCTGCCTGGTGCCCCCGCTGCAGCCCCCCGAGGGCGAGGTCAACGCCAACATCGAAGATCCCGCCATCATCTGCCCGGTGTGGCGCGGCTGCGGCCTGGACGAGGTCTTCGGCCCCTGCGAGTTGGTGCTGCAGGACTTCGGGCAGCAGCCCGGGGTCGTGGCGTGCGTGTACAACCTCATCAGGGTCCAGTGCCCGCGGGATCCCAGGGAGCTCTTCGCATGCCTGGAGGGCGGCCAGGTGCCGCAGGTGAGCCCCATCGCCGATGAGTGCCAGGCGCTGTGCGAGGCTCAGGCCTTCTGTGGCGACGCCGCCGGCGCCGATCAGCTCGCCTGCCGCACGGCGTGCGAGGCCCAGGTCAACGCCAACGTGCCGGATGTGCTGGCGCGGCTCGCGCCGCAGCTCGCCTGCGCCGGGGCGTGGTCCTGCCCGGACCTGGCGGCCTGCCTGCCCGCCAGCACGCCCCGCGCGGTGTGCGAGACCCACTGTGGTCAGCTCACCGAGTGCGGCGCCGCGCCCGACCGCGCCGTGTGCGTGGCGGACTGCGAACGGGAGTTCGGGCGGCTGCGGCAGTTCGACTACCGGGCCTGCGTGGGCGCGGCGGCGGGCTGCCCCGAGGTCCAGGCCTGCACCCTGGCGCCGAGCATCCCGTGTGAGGCGGCCTGCGACGCGCAGGCGGCGTGCGGCCCCATCCCCGACACCTGCGTCGCCGCGTGCGACGACGCGCACTTCCGCGAGCCCCTCGACACCACCCTGCAGGTGGCCTGCGTCTTGGGCGCCGAGGCCTGCGACGGGCCGGCCGGCGTGGCCAGCTGCCTCGAAGACCCGGGCGCCGGCGCGCGGGCCTGCCTCGGCTTCTGCCGCGCGGTGACGGAGTGCGCCCCGGACGGCGGCGACCTGCTCGACTGCCTCAACGGCTGCGTGGCGGGCTTCGACGATCGCAACGGCCTGCAGTTCGCCGCGTCGCGGGACTGCCTGAGCCAGGTCAACCCCGAGGCCGAGTGCCGGGTGCTGCAGGCCTGCCTGCCCGCCGAGCTGGCGGTGGACTGCCCCGCGCACTGCGCCGAGCTGACCGCCTGCGGGCTGCCGGCCGAGGGCTGTGAGGCAGCCTGTGGCGCCGGGGAGGTCAGCGTCGACACCGCGGGCTGCGTGGCCGACGCGCGCCGGGCCGGCGGCGGCTGCGGCGCCGTGGCGGCGTGCGTCGACTACGTGCCGCCGCCCGCCAGCGAGCGCTGCGTGGCGAGCTGCGAGGCCCGCCGCGCCTGTGATCGCGCGGTGGATCCCTTCCTGTGCCGCCAGGCGTGCACCCCCGAGCCCGCGCGCCTCGTGGTGCAGCTGGCGTGCGCCGACGTGCTGCGCTGCGACGACGAGGGCTTCGCGGCCTGCTTCGACCTGCCCGCGGACGTGGACGCCGCCTGCGTCGCCGCGTGCGACGGCCTCGCGGCCTGCGGCGGGGTGTTCGAGGACGCCGCCGAGTGTGCGGCCCGCTGCACCGGCCAGATGGCCAGCGGGCGGCCGCCCGCGGACTGGCCGGCGACCATCGGGGCCTGCCTCGCGCGGGCCTCCGAGGGCGGGGCGTGCGACCCGGTGGCCGCCGAGGCCTGCTTCGACGTGGGCGTGCCGCTGGGCCTCAACCAGGCCTACGGCCACCACGGGGGCTGCGACAGCTGGAACGGCTGCAACAACGCGGTGACCTGCGCCAACGCGGCCTGCCGCTTCTTCGGCCACGGCGACGCGCTGTCCTTCGAGGAGGGGCTGTGCTCGGACCTCGCAGTGGCGGTGCCGGGCGGCATGTTCTGCAGCCTGTTCAACCGCCTGCCCGACATGCTCGACCAGGGCTGGGGCCGCGGCTGCAACATCCCCGTGGTGTACGACGTGGTCTGCCTGCCCTGACCGGCGAGCCGCCCGCGAGCCGGCGCGCCCGCGCCGCCTCGCGGGGCTCACCTCGGCGCTTGCGCCGCCCGCCATCCGTGTCTATCCAGGGGGCCGCCGCGGCGCGCGCCCGGCGCCTCCCCAGGGCGCTGGCGCGCACACGGGCCTTGCGCCCACGCGGCGAAGTGGGCATTCGTGCCCTTTCGCAGAACACCCGCGGCCCCCGTGGCCCTTGAGAGCCGGAGAACCGATGTCGGACGCAGAGCACAAGGACACCCCCGAGGTCGAGGCTGAGCCCACCGCTGCCGAGACGCCGGCGCCCGCGGCAGACGCTGCCGACGCGGCCCCCGCCGAGGCGGCCAGCGAGGCCCCGCAGGCTGAGCCCTCGCCTGCCATCTCGGACACCATGGAGGCGCCGGCCCTGACCCCCGGCGTGGCCGACGCCCTCGCGCAGGTGGACGAGTGGCGCAGCCGCGCCCACCGCTACGCGGCCGATCTCGACAACCTGCGCAAGCGCCACGCCAAGGACAAGCAGGAGCTGCGCAAGGTGGCGGCCGAGAACCTGGTGCGCGATCTGCTGCCCGTGGTCGACAACCTGGAGCGGGCCGTGGAGCACGGGGGCGAGGCCATCAACTCGCCCCTCGGCCAGGGCGTGAAGATGGTGCTGCGCCAGTTCATGGACACGCTCAGCAAGCACGGCGCGCGCACCTTCGACGCGAAGGGCGAGCCCTTCGACCCGCAGGTGCACGAGGCGATGTCGCAGATCCCCACCGCCGACATGCCCGCCGGGCACGTCTACCAGGTGTTCCAGCGCGGCTGGTACCTGGGCGAGCGGCTGGTGCGGCCCGCGATGGTCATCGTGAGCGCCGCGATGCCCGAGGAGGCGCCGGAGCGCGCGGGCCCCGACACCGACGAGCTGCCCGAGGAGGTGGCGCCGGAGGCCGCGGACGCCCCCGAGGCCGCGGACGCCCCCGAGGCTGCCACCGACGAGGGCGAGCCCAAGGGCGAGGCGTAGCCCGCCCGCCGCAGCGCGGGCCCCGTCACCCGCTCGGCCGCACGCCCCCTGGGCCTGTGCGGTGCACGGGCGGCGCCGGGCTGCGCTGCCCGGTGGCGCCGCCGACCGCCCCAGCCGCGCGCGGCCTTAGGCGGCGAGCCGGCGCAGCCCCGCGCAAGAAGCTCGATTCTGCGCCCGATTTCTCGCAAGAATAGCCGCGGGGACGACCCTTCCGGGCGACGAGTTCGATGATCATCGGTATCGACCTGGGCACGACCAACTCGTGCGTCGCTTACATCGAGGGCGGCGAGCCGCTGGTCATTCCCAACGCGGAGGGCAGCCGAACGACCCCGTCCATGGTGGCCATCACCGAGAGCGGCGAGCGGCTGGTAGGCCAGATCGCCAAGCGGCAGGCCATCACGAACCCGGAGCACACCGTCTTCGCGTCGAAGCGCCTCATCGGCCGCAAGTTCGACAGCCCTGAGCTGGCCGATCACCTGCGCCGCTTCCCCTTCGAGGTCGTCGAGGCCGACAACGGGGACGCGTGGATCCGCCTGCGGGGCGACAACTACAGCCCGGCCGAGATGGGCAGCTTCGTGCTCGGCAAGATGAAGCAGACCGCCGAGGACTACCTGGGCGAAGAGGTGGTCGACGCGGTGGTCACCGTGCCGGCGTACTTCAACGACGCGCAGCGGCAGGCCACCAAGGACGCGGGGCGCATCGCGGGCCTGAACGTGATGCGCATCATCAACGAGCCCACCGCAGCGGCGCTCGCCTACGGCATGGACCGCGAGGGGGCCCAGCGGGTGGCGGTGTACGACCTGGGCGGCGGCACCTTCGACATCTCGATCCTCGAGCTCAACAGCGGGATGTTCGAGGTGCTCAGCACCAGCGGCGACACCTTCCTGGGCGGCGAGGACTTCGACTTCCGGCTCATCGACTTCCTGATCGACGAGTTCCAGGCCGCCGAGAGCATCGACCTGGGCGGCGACAAGATGGCCATGCAGCGCCTCAAGGAGGCCGCCGAGAAGGCGAAGCACGAGCTGTCGTCGGCCCTCGAGACCGAGGTCAACCTGCCCTTCATCACCGCCGACGCCACGGGCCCCAAGCACCTCAACGTGCGCATCACCCGCACCCGGTTCGAGGCCCTGGTGGAGGACCTGGTGGAGGCGACGCTGGAGCCCTGCCAGATCGCCCTGGAGGACGCGGGCATCACCATCCACGAGGTGGACGCCGTGCTGCTGGTGGGCGGCATGACCCGCATGCCCCGGGTGCAGCAGGCCGTCGAGGGCTTCTTCGGCAAGCCGCCGAGCAAGGGCGTCAACCCCGACGAGGTGGTCGCCGTGGGCGCCGCCATCCAGGGCGGCGTGCTCAGCGGCGAGGTCGAGGACGTGCTGCTGCTGGACGTCACGCCGCTGTCCCTGGGCGTCGAGACCCAGGGCGGCGTGTCCACCAAGCTCATCGAGAAGAACACCACCATCCCCTACAGCGCGTCGCAGGTGTTCAGCACGGCCGTCGACAACCAGCCGATGGTGTCGGTGCACGTGCTGCAGGGCGAGCGGCCGATGGCCAAGGACAACCGCTCCCTGGCCCGCTTCGAGCTGCTGGGCCTGCCGCCCGCGCCCCGGGGCATCCCGCAGATCGAGGTCAGCTTCGAGATCGACGCCGACGGCATCCTGCACGTCAGCGCCCGCGACCTGGGCACCGGCCGCGAGCAGCGCGTCGAGATCCGGGCGTCGAGCGGCCTGAGCGAGGGCGAGATCGACCGCATGATCTCCGAGGCCGAGCGCCACCGCATCGCGGACGCCGAGCGCCAGGAGCTGGTGGAGCTGCGCAACACCGCCGAGGGGCTGATCCACACCACGGAGCGCTCGCTGGAGGAGTACGGCGACGTGCTGTCGCCGCTGGATCTCGAGGAGATCCGCACCGACGTGCACACGCTGCGCGAGTCCCTGCAGACCGTGGACCCCGACGAGCTGCGGCTGGCCATCCAGAGCCTGGAGCAGAGCGCGTACCGCATCGCGGACGCCATGTACGCCCAGGGCACCGCCCAGGCGTCGCGCGACGAGGACTGAGCCGGTCGCCCCCTGACCGCCGGGCGGGCGCGCTGACGTCCGGCTGATCGTGCCTCGGGCCTGCGCCCGGGCCACGCCCCACCCGCTGCCCGGCCGTCGCCGCGACCTTCCGGCGTGCGCGGCATCGCACGGCCCGAACCCAGCGGCGCACCACGAGGCAGCTTTGGCCGAGACACTCGACTACTACGAGCTTCTGGGGGTCGCCCGCGACGCGGACGCCGAGACCCTGAAGAAGGCCTACCGCAAGCAGGCGCTCCAGTATCACCCCGATCGCAACAGCGAGCCCGGCGCCGAGGATCGCTTCAAGCAGATCAACGCCGCCTACGCGGTGCTGAGCGATCCCGACAAGCGGGCGCATTACGACCGCTTCGGCCACGAGGGCCCCGGGCTGGGCGCGGGCGGCAACCCCTTCGCGGGCGGGATCAACCCCGACGATCTGCGCGACATCTTCGGCGGCGACGTGTTCTCGGAGCTGTTCGGCAGCTTCTTTGGCGGGATCCCCCGCCGCGACGCCCGCCACGGCCGCGACGTGGCGCTGGATCTCGCGCTGACCCTGCGCGAGGTGGCCGACGGCGGCGACCACAGCGTGTCCTTCCGGCGGCCCGGGCGCTGCCAGACCTGCGCCGGCTCGGGGGCGCGGCCCGGCTCGTCGCCGGTGACCTGCGACACGTGCAGTGGGCAGGGCAAGGTGGCGGTGTCCCACGGCTTCATCCGCATGGTGCAGGGCTGCCCCGCGTGCCAGGGCAGCGGCCGCGTCATCGCCGATCCCTGCGGGGACTGCCGCGGCTCGGGGGTGGCGGCCGAGGAGGTCACGGTGACCCTCCCCGTGCCCCCCGGGGTCGCGACGGGGCAGCGGCTGCGGCTGGTGGGCGAGGGCGCCCACGGCAAGGGGGGCGGCCAGCCGGGGGATCTGCTGGTGCGGATCATGGTGAAGCCCGATCCGTTCTTCGAGCGCGACGGCGACGACCTGGTGTGCGAGGTGCCCATCAGCTTCCCGCAAGCGGCCCTGGGCGCGTCGGTGGCGGTGCCCACGCTGGACGGCAAGGCCAAGGTCAAGGTGCCGGCCGGCACGCAGTCCGGGAAGGTGCTGCGGCTGCGGGGCAAGGGCCTGCCGCGGCTGCGGGGCATGGGCCGCGGCGATCAGCTCATCCGCCTGCACGTCGAGACGCCCAGCCGGCTCAGCCCCCGCCAGCGGGAGCTGCTGGAGGCCTTCGAGCAGATCTCCCTGGAGGAGGCCGGCGAGCACCCCGAGCCCCGCCGCAAGGGCTTCCTCGACAAGCTGAAGGAGTGGTTCGACTGACGGCTGAGCCGCGCGGCGTGTCGGTCGAGGCCCGTCGAGGGCCGCCCGCCGCGCCGGCGGACGGGGCGCCCAGACAGACCGGGTGCTCGGGCGGGGCGGCCGCTCAGACCGGCACGGGCACGCTCTCCAGGATGCGCTGGATGGCCTGCTCGGCCTCGGCCCGCGGCCGCAGCAGGCCGTCGCCGGCGCCGCCCAGGTTGAGCCTGTGGGCCAGCACCGGCACCGCCAGCGCCTTCAGATCGTCCGGCCGCACATAGTCGCGGCCTGCCAGCAGCGCCCGCGCCCGTGCCGCCCGCTGGAAGGCCAGCGCGCCCCGGGTGCTCACCCCCAACTCGATGTGCGGCGCCCGCCGCGTGGCGTGCACCAGCGCCAGCAGGTACTCGAGCACCACCGGCTCGACCCGCACGGTCTCGACGGCCGCCTGGATCGACAGCAGCTCCTGCGCCGTGGTCTGCGCGGTGAGCCGCTCAAAGGGCGCCTTGCCGCCGCCACCCTGCAGGATGCTGCGCTCCACCGCGTCCGCCGGGTAGCCGAGCCGCAGCCGCACCATGAAGCGGTCGAGCTGGCTCTCGGGCAGCGGGTAGGTGCCGTGGTAGTCCTGCGGGTTCTGGGTGGCGATGACGATGAAGGGCGCCGGCAGCGCGCGGGTCTGGTCGTCGAGGCTGACCTGCCCCTCGTTCATGGCCTCGAGCAGGCTCGACTGGGTCTTGGGCGTGGTGCGGTTGATCTCGTCGGCGAGCACCACGTTGGCGAAGATGGGCCCCGGCCGGAAGTCGAAGCGCTCCTCGCGCTGGCTGTAGACGTTGACCCCCAGGATGTCGCTGGGCAGCAGGTCGCTGGTGAACTGGATGCGGCGGAAGCTGCAGCCCAGCGCCGTGGCCAGGGTGTGCGCGAGGGTGGTCTTGCCGACCCCGGGCACGTCCTCCAGCAGCACGTGCCCGCCGGCGAGCACCGCGGTCAGCGCGTGGCGGACCACGTCGGGCTTGCCGAGGATGACCGACTCGACGGCCGCCAGCAGGCGCTGCAGGGTGTCGTGGATGGGCTGCACCGGGGGGCCTCTTGCGGGGTCGAGGGCGGTGCGCTGAGTCTGACCCCGACCCGCCGCGGCGGGCAACCCCCCAAGGGGGGGCGAGATTGCAGGGGGTCGGGGGCTTGCGTCCCTCGGCGGGACCGTTCACCCTGCCGAACCGCTAACCGTGAACGTGGGGAGGCCATCCGTGGCAGAGAAGGGCGGGCGAGCACTGGTCATCGTGGAGTCGCCGACGAAGGCGCGCACGATCCGCAAGTTCCTGGGCGACGACTACATCGTCGAGGCCTCGATGGGACACGTGCGGGACCTGCCCAGCTCGGCGGCGGAGATGCCTGCGTCGGTGAAGG
>JAUHVS010000176.1 GCA_030424955.1 bacterium
GACGGCGTGGGGGGTCTGGGCGCGGGCTGACTCGGCCTCGAGCTGGTCGCTCAGGCTGGGGGGCCGCGCGCCGCAGCCCACCAGGGCGGCGGCCGCGCACAGGGCGAGGGTCCAGCGGGCCAGGGCGGGCGGCGACCTGCGGGGGCTCACGGCGTCACCTCCACCGGCGCCGACAGCGCCTCATCGGCCTCGGCCAGCCACGCGCGGAAGGCGGGGTAGGCCTGCGGCGACACGGCGATGGTGTCGATCACCACCTCGCTGGTCAGCACCAGGCGGCCCGGCTGGGCCTCGACGGTCACCGACACGCGGCCGAAGGGGCTGGTGCGCACCACCGGCGGCGGGGGGCTCGCTCGCCAGCCGGGGGGCAGCGCCAGGGTCACGGTCAGCCGCTGGGTGTGGCGGAAGCGCAGCTCGCGCACGGTCTCGCGCTGGGCCGCCTCGGCGTAGCGGGCCACCAGGTTCCAGCGCCCCACGCCCGCGGGGATGGTGCGGCCGGCGCCCCGCGCCGGGAAGGCCGGCAGGGTCAGGCCCGCGCGGGCGGTGACGGGGTCGCGGGCGGGCCGCAGCCCGTCGAAGGTGGGGGGGGTGACCGTGATGCCGGGGAAGCCCCCGCCGAGCAGCCGCGCGAGCTCGCCGGCGGGATCCCCCGTGCCCTCGAGCTGGCGCCGGGCGAGGGTGGCCGCCTGCCCGGTCATGGTCAGGTCGAGGTCGCCCGACAGCGTGCCGTCGGGGGCGAGGGTGCCCGTCAGGCGCCAGTCGTTCACGCTGTGCGCGGCCGGCTGGGGGGGCACCACCCGCAGGCCGGTGTCGTGGCCGATCACGAAGACCTGGGCGCCCTGGTCCGACGGGGGCAGCGTCCACGGATCGTTGCGATCCACCGTGGGATCCATGAAGCGGTCCAGCGCCGGCACATAGACGATGGCGTGGTCGAACAGGGCGAAGCTCGCCGGCTCGGGGGCGACGTGGCCCGAGCCCCGGGTGCGGGTGAGGGTCAGGCGGGCGTCCACGCCCAGGGCGCCCGCGAGGGCGATCAGCAGGGTCGCCTTGTCTTTGCAGTCGCCGTAGCCGCGGGCGAGGGTCACCGCAGGCGGGGCGGGCTGGAAGCTGCGCACGCCGAACTCCAGGCCCACGTAGCGGGTGCGATCGGCGACCTGGGTGTAGAGCCGCGCGAGGATGTCCTCGGGCGTGCGGGCGTCCCCAGCCCAGGCCCGGGCCACGTCCACCAGCGGGGCCGGCGCCGTGAGCCGGTCGCCCAGCAGCGCCTCGTAGCGCTGGTTCACCTCGGCCCAGCCCGTGGCCGTGCTGAGGTGCACGTAGGCCTGCACCGACGACGGCCCGGGCATGTGGGCCTCCAGGGGCACCCCCGGCACGTCCCGCGCTTCGATGCGGGTGGGCGTGCGGGTGACGGTCAGCCCGGGGGCCACCACGGTCACCTGCAGGCGATCGGCGCGGGGCCCGCCCACCTCCACCACGCTCTGCGCCCGCGGCGCCGCCTCTTGCAGGTACGCCAGCTCGCCGTAGTAGCCGGGGAAGGCCGGATCGGGGCTGGTGTCGGCCAGGGTCCAGGCCACCTCGATCAGATCCCCGGGCTGGGGGCGGTCGAAGGTCAGCACCTCGGCGCGCAGGTCGAAGTACAGCCGGTCCTCGGGGGCCGACAGATCGCGCTCGCTGCGCCGGGGGGAGGCGTCGGGGCGGCCCGCGCGCACCCGCCGCGCGGTCTCGATCTCGAGCCGCTGGGTGCCGGGCACGAAGGGCAGGGACCACTCGCTGAAGCGCCGCGCGCCCTCCTCGGTGAGCACCCGCACCACCCGGCGCACCCGGCGCACGGCGCGGCCGTCCTCGCCGACGTCGGCGCGGGCGTGGTGGTAGAGCACGTGGGCGGGCACCGCGGGCGAGGGCTGCGCGCTCAGCGTGGCCAGGTCCGGGCCCAGCCGCGGGGCGGGCGCCGTCGTGGTCAGCGCCTTCAGCCAGCTCAACAGGCCGTCGTCCCCGGGGCGGGCAACCAGGGCCTGCTGCACAAGGGGCAGCGCGTCGGCGGTGCGGCCCTCGGCCTGGTAGCGGCGGGCGAGGGCCTCGGCCAGCACGGCGTCGTCGGGCAGGCGGGCGCGCAGGGCCTCCAGCCGGCGGGTCGCGTCGGCGCCGTCCCCGCTGCGGGCCACCACGTCGGCGGCCTCCAGGGCGAAGGTGGTGCGGCCGGGCAGGGCGCGGGTGACCTCGTCGAGCAGGGCGATGGCCTCGGCGTACTCCCCGCGGCGGGCCCGCAGATCGGCCAGCTCGAAGCGGTCGTCGGGGCTGGCCTCGTCGGCGTCGATCAGGGCGTCCAGGCCGGCGAGGGCCTCCAGCACGCGGCCCGCGGAGCGCTGGGCGTGGATGAGCGCCCGGGCCAGGCTCACCCGGTCGGGCCGGGCCTCCAGGGCGGACTGCAGCCGGGCCACGGCCCGGTGCGGCAGCCCCAGATCCGCCAGGAAGATCGCCTCCAGGCGGCGGGCCGGCGGCCAGCCCGGATCGTCGGCCAGCACGGCGGCCAGCGCGGCCCGGGTCGCCTGGTGGCGCCGGGCATAGTAGTGGGTCCAGGCGTCGGCCAGGGCCAGGCGCCGGTCGGCCACCACGTCGGCGAGGGTCACGGGGCGCTGGGGGGCGTGGGCGGCCCGGACGGCGGCGCGCTCGTCCTCCGGCAGGATCTGCAGCCACGCCCACAGGGTGCGGGGGCTGGGATCGACGGTCCAGGCGCCCTCGATGGCCACCCGCTCGACGGCCATCTCGCGGTCGGGCAGGCCCGACACGCGGGCATAGTCCGCCAGGTCTCGCAGGGCCTGGGCGTCGGGCGGATCCAGATCGGCCGCGGCGGCCAGCGCCGGCCACAGGTGCTGTGGCTCGGGCGCCGGCTCAGCGGCCGCGTCGCCTGCGGGCTCGCCGGCTGGATCGGGGATCGGCCCCCAGGGATCGGGGTGGGCCGACAGCCCCGGCAGGGGCACGCCCTCGGCATCGGTGATCCGCGCCAGCAGCCGCCAGGCGCCGCTCTGCTGGCCGACCTCGACCACCAGGGTGTTGTCGCCGGGCCGCAGCGTCACCGGCACGGCCGCCTGGTCCAGCCACGCGCTGTGCGCGGCGTCGCTCTTGTAGATCTCATCCCCGTTGAGCCGCACGGCCACCGTGTCGTCGAAGCCGAGCCGCAGCACGGCGGGGCCCCCGACCTCGGCGTGCAGCCGGGTGGCCACGGTGCCCTCGGTGTCCTGGGCGGGCCGGAACGCGGCCTCCAGCCACAGCACCGGGCCGGGCAGGGGCCGCCAGCCGTCGGCCTCGCGCAGCGGGGCGGTGGGGTGCGGGGCCGCGCCGGAGCGCCCCACCCAGCCGTCGAGCAGGCCCAGGGCGGCGTCGGCCCGTCGGGCGGTCTGCACGTCGAGGCGGCCGTTTGCGGCCTGGCGTAGCTGCCACCAGGCGACGGCCTGCACCAGCGGGGCGAGATCCGCGTCGACCGCGAGGGCGGCGAGCCGGGCCTCCAGATCGCCCTCGGGCAGCCAGGGGCCCAGCGCCGCGAGCCGGGTGATGTCGACGGCGGCGCCCGCGGCCTGACCCCGCGCGCGGGCCTGCCCCATGAGCCGATCGGCCTCGGCGATCTCGAGGGGGGGCGGCGGGCTCGCGGCGCACAGGGCGACGCACAGAGGCAACAGGCTGGCGCGGAGCACGGGCGGGGGGCCTCGCTTGGCTGAACTGAGAGGACGCAGGTTGGTGGCCCGCGCGGGGGTGGAAGTTCCCACGAACATGCTATCGTCGGGGCAAAGCAACCGGAAGGAACCCATGACGCGCTGCCCAGGATGTGGGGGAACGCTCGGGCCGGGCGACCGCCGCTGCATCGCGTGCGGGCGGCCCCTCGGCGCGGACGAGCGGGTGCGTGCGTTGGGTGGGCGGGCCGCTGCTGGGGGCACGCTGGGCGGCCTGCCGGGCGTCGCGCCAGTGGCCTTGGATGGGCTCACGCTGCCCGACAGCGGGCTGGCCCTCGACCCCCTCGCCCCGACGCTCCGTGAAGACACCCTGGGCCCGCTCGGTCCGCCGCCCAAGCGATCGGTGCAGACCGTCCCCGGGCCTGTGCCCGCGCAGGGCGCCCTGCCTGTGGAGCGCCTGTCGGCGGTCGTCGACGACTTCGCCGATCGCGGCCGGCCCGCCCGCCGACGCCCCAGCACCGCGCCGGCGGCGTCGGCGCCGTCGGCGTCTGGCGACGCCAGCTCGTCGAGCTGGCCCGGCGCGTCCACCTCGCCGGGGGCACCCACCGCACCGCCTGAGCCGGCCGACCAGCCCACACCGCGCCAGCCCACACCGCGCCAGCCCACACCGCACCAGCCCACACCGCACCAGCCCACACCGCACCAGCCCACACAGGGGGCGCAGCCCGGGCCCGTGGCGGCGCCGGCGCCAAGCCGCACCGTGCGGCGCGATCCCATCCCCCAGCCGGGGGACGTCATCGAGGGCTACCGCATCGACCGCGAGGTCGGGCGTGGGGGCATGGGCCGGGTGTTCCGGGCGCTCCACGCGGTGACGGGCCAGGTGGTGGCCCTCAAGATGCTGCTGCCGGAGCTCGCCAACGACCCGCGGCTGCGCAAGCGGTTCGTCAACGAGGCGCAGCTACTGGCGCAGCTCGACCACCCCAACCTGGTGCCGCTGCTGGGCTTCTTCGACACCGCGCAGGGCGCCTTCATCGTCATGCCCTTCGTCGACGGCATCACCCTCGACAAGATGCTGCGCCACCAGGGGCGCCTCGCCATCGACGTCGCCATCGACCTGGTGGGCCAGCTGGCCAGCGGCATCGACTACGTGCACCGCCGCGACATCCTGCACCGGGACCTCAAGCCGTCGAACGTGCTCGTGCGCTCGGACGGCCGGGTGCAGATCACCGACTTCGGCATCGCGCGGATCGTCGGCGCCGAGCGGCTGACCCGCACGGGGATGGTGGTGGGGACGGCCGAGTACCTGGCCCCGGAGCAGGCCAGCGGGCAGACCTTCGACGACCACCGCAGCGAGATCTACAGCCTCGCCGTGCTGGGCTACGAGATGCTCACCGGGCGGGTACCCTTCCGGCACCAGAACGCGGCGCAGGTGCTCATCAAGCACGTGCAGTCCATCCCGCCGCCGCCGCGCACCGTGCGGCCCGACATCCCCCGGGGGGTGGAGGTCGCCCTGCTGCGGGGCCTGGCCAAGCGGGCCGAGGATCGCTACCCCTCCTGCCAGGCCCTGCACGAGGCGATGGTGCGTGGCCTGGAGGGCGCTGAGGGTGAGCCGGCGGCCGGCGCCAGCGTGGACGCCCCCGCCTACGACGATGACGCGATCCCGTCCGCGGCGACCCCGGCGGCTGAGGCCTCCACCGGGGCCCGGCCTGGGGGCCTGTCCCTGGCCGTCCAGGTGCTCGTGGGCGCTGCCCTGGGGGCGGGCCTGGCGTGGGGCGCCTGGCAGCTGCTGACCCGCTTCGGCTGAGCCCCGCGGGCGGCGGCGTCCAGATCCTGAACACCCTGAACACCCCCGGTCAGAAACTGGACACACGAAGGGCTGGAACCCCAATGAAATCATGGGCATGGACTTTGCTTTTGGGGGTGGCATGCCTATCTGCCCCCGTCGCCCACGCCGCCCCAGGTACGCCAGCGCCCGCCCCGCAGGCCGCCGCGACCGAGCCCCAGTACGTCGACGAGTCGGACGGCCGCCTGCTGCTCTGGCTCGAGCCCGCGGGGGTCGCCTGGTGGGCCACCGCCCGCGCCCCGCTGGGCGATCTGGCGCCCTGGACGAGCGGCCTCGGCTTCGCCCGCGACGCCGGCCCGGCCCGCCTCGCCTGGCGCCTGCACTTCGCCCGCGAGCTGCCGGGCGACGACGCGCCGGTGCGCTTCCTCATGGCCGAGTTCGTGAGCTTCGAGCGGGTCTACCGGGCCGACGCGGCGCTGCGCCCGTGGTGGCGCATCGGCCTGGGGCTGGGCCTGGATCTCAAGGGCGACCGCCTGGACCTGGGCACCGACGGCTACTTCAACCCCGACAACGGCCCCAGCGCGGGCCTGCTGCTGGCCCACGGCTGGGGTGTCGACGCCTACCTGAGCGCGCGCTGGTTCCTGCGGGCCGAGGGCACCGCCCGGGCCCACGTGGGGGCGGGCCGCAACGGCCTGCTGCTGTCGGCCCACCTGGGCGTCGGGGTGGCGTGGGACGTCGTGGGCGACGCGCCCGCGCCCCGCGCGCGGCCTGCGGCGCCCGATGGGGCGCCTGCCCCGTGAGCCCCGAGGTCGACCCCGTGCGCCCCGAGTTCGACGTTGATGGGAGTGAGCCGTGAGCAAAACCAAGAAGCCCCGCACCCGCTTCATCTGCCAGCAGTGCGCGCAGGAGAGCCAGAAGTGGTTCGGCCGCTGCCCCAGCTGCCAGGCCTGGGGCACGCTGGTCGAGGAGAGCGCGCCGGCGGTCACCCCGGGCGCGGGGGGCGGCGCGGCCTTCGGCGCCATCGGCGCGAGCCGGCCCCAGCGCATGATCGACGTCAAGGGGGCCGACGTGCCCCGGGCGCCCATCGGCATCAGCGAGCTGGATCGGGTGCTGGGCGGCGGCCTGGTGCCGGGCAGCCTGATCCTCGTCGGCGGCGATCCGGGCATCGGCAAGTCCACCCTGCTGCTGCAGGCGGCCGACCACATCGCGCGCCAGGGCCAGCCGGTGCTCTACGTGACCGGCGAGGAGTCCGCCCGCCAGACCCGCATGCGCTTCGACCGGGTGAATGCCACCGCCGAGGCGCTGTGGCTCATGGCCGAGACCGCGCTGGAGCGCATCGAGGCCGAGGTCGAGACGCTCAACCCGGCGGTGCTGATCATCGACTCGATCCAGACCCTGTTCACCCAGGGCATCGAGTCGGCGCCGGGCAGCGTCAGCCAGCTGCGGGCGGTGACCGCGCGGCTGATGGCGCTGGCCAAGGGCCGCGAGATCGCCACCTTCCTGGTGGGCCACGTCACGAAGGATGGCGCCATCGCGGGCCCGCGGGTGCTGGAGCACATGGTCGACACCGTCCTGTACTTCGAGGGCCAGCGGGGCCACGCGTTTCGGGTGCTGCGGGCGGTCAAGAACCGCTTCGGCAGCACGGACGAGATCGGCGCCTTCGAGATGCAGGGCAGCGGGCTGGCCGAGGTCACCAACCCCTCGGCGCTGTTCCTGGCCGAGCGGGCGCACAACACCTCGGGCTCGGTGGTGGCGGGGTCCTTCGAGGGCACCCGGCCGCTGCTGGTCGAGGTGCAGGCGCTGGTGAGCCCGTCGGTGTACGGCACGCCGCGGCGCACGACGATCGGCGTCGACAGCAACCGCGTCGCGCTGCTGCTGGCGGTGCTCGAGAAGAAGGCGGGGCTCGACATCGCGGGCAGCGACGTCTTCTTGAACGTGGCCGGGGGCCTGCGGCTCGACGAGCCCGCCGTGGATCTGGCCGTGGTGGCCGCGCTGGCGTCGAGCCACATCGACCGGCCCGTGGACGCGCGCACGGTGGTGTTCGGCGAGGTCGGGCTGGGCGGCGAGATCCGGGCGGTGGTGGGGGCGCAGGCGCGGGTGGCCGAGGCGCGGCAGCTGGGCTTTGAGCGGGTGGTGCTGCCGGCCAACGACCGCGCCCAGCTCACCGAGACCGAGGGCGTGCAGCTGATCGGCGTGCGGCACGTGGGCGAGGCGCTGGACGCCCTGTTCTAACAGGGGGTTGAAACTCGCGCACCGAGCCCGCGCGAGCCGAAGCGTCAGATCCGGGGCGCCGCGCGGGAGGCGATGCAGGGCATCGTCGAGGACGCGGCAACGCCGGCCCCGGCGACTTGGGCGATGACGCTGGCGGTGGGAGCGCTTCTCAACCGCCTGCCAACCGCCGCGTGCCCGTCCAGGGCTGGCGCTGGGTGGGCGCGCCGCTCAGCGCGTGACGTTGAGCTGGTAGCGGGCCGGGCGCTCGCAGCCCGCGCAGTCGAGCGCGAGGAACAGCCCGCTGCGGTTGAACGCGATGGGGACGGTGACGCCGCCCCCCAGATCGACCCGCACCGGGCCGAACTGCGCGCGGCCGTTGCCGTCGACGAGCCGCATGGTCACGGGATCGGGGCCGCTGCTCGCCAGATCCAAGAACCCGCCCTCGTTGGCCCGCAGCGCCAGGTTGAACCAGTCGGCGTCTCCCGGACACACCACGCCGGCGATGTCGGCGCCAAAGCGGATGCGCACGGCGTCGTCCGGGCCGTCGTTGGGCTCGAACAGGTCGTCGTCACAGGCGGGGGCGACGGGGGTGTCGACGAACAGCGCGTACTCGGTAGGGGCGTCGCCCACCCGGGTGATCTCGACGCTGCCCCCGGCGGTCCCGTCGACGGAGAGGCCCTGGCCCGCGGCGATCTGTCGGTCGTCCACCAGCCGGCGGCGGCTGTCGCGCAGGCGCAGGCGCAGGCGGCCCGAGATGGCCTGCAGCTCGATGACCGTGGCCTGGTCGGGCAGGCGGTACAGGTCGGGGTCGTCACAGGCCGTGGCGTCGGCCAAGAAGGGCGTGGCGAGGCGGGTCGCGCTGTCGAGGGTGTCGTTCGGCTCGAAGGCGTCGGCGAAACAGGCCGGCGGGGGGGCCTCGCAGGTGAGCTCAGGCACGCACAGGCTGAGCCCGCCCGCGCCGGCCTCGACGCAGAACTGGCCGGGTGCGCAGCCGCCCTGGCCGCACGCGGGGGCGCAGTAGGGCTGCGGATCGGCCGGGTCGATCTGCAGGCAGATGCCCTGGCTGTCGCAGCCATCGCCGGGCACGCAGGGCGCACACCCGAGGGCAGGATCGCTGGGGATGCAGCGCCCGGCGAGGCAGCCGGTGCCCGCGGCACAGTCGCCCTGGTCTGCGCAGAAGGGCTGCAGCGGCCGGCAGGTGCCGTCGACGCAGCGGCGGTCGGCCGCGCAGTCCTGGGGGCCGTCGCAGGGCTGGGGCGGCTCGCACACCCCCGCCTGGCACACCCCGCTCTCGCAGTCGCGGTCGGCGCGGCAGTCGCCGCCGTAGCAGAAGTCGAAGGGCTCACACCACGGGCCGGCGCACTGGAAGCCGCGGGGGCACTGGCCCGCGACGCAGGCGGGCAGGCAGAAGGTCAGCGTGCTGCCGTCCAGGTCCACGCACAGCAGCCCGGGGCCGCAGGGCTGGCCGTCGCCGCAGGGCAGGCAGGTCCGGCGCCGCGGGCCCTCGACGCAGCGGCCCGAGGCGGTGTCGCACGCCTGGTCGCCCGGGCACTGGCCGTCGGCCAGGCAGTCCACACACTGGGGCCGGGGGGTGGGCCGGCAGCGCTGGTCGGCGGGGCACCCCCCGCAGGCGTCGGTGTCGAGGCAGCGCCCCCCCACGCACCGCGGCGCGTCGGCGGGGCAGTCGGCGTCTCCCCGACAGCCCTCCGCGCGGGCGCACTGGCCGTCGACGCACAGCGGGGCGTCGGCGGGGCAGTCGGCGT